>JALRCB010000009.1 GCA_023257525.1 Candidatus Nanopelagicales bacterium | reverse complement strand
CAATACAACAATCTTTCACTGGTAACTGGTGAAGGATTGCTAACTGCTGATACGCAAGCTTGGCGACCACGGCGACGAATGCTGCAGCCGGCTTTTCATAAAGAGATGGTGGCACTTTCGGTAAATCACATTGAAGCCGGGTTAGCAAAACTTGATGCTCAGTGGCTGGAACTGACATCGAAAGGCACCGCGATAGTTGATATCGATCACGCCATGATGAGCCTGGCACTTGAGATCACCTGTGGCGCATTGTTTGGAATTGATGTTGATGATGATGTTGACGGGATAACTTCAGCAACTTTAATTGCGCTTCATGGCGTAGTAGCTCGAGCGCGTAATCCAATTTCAATTCCATTAGGTTTCCCAACACCTGCGAATCTAAGAATGAAACGGGCCATCAAGCGACTTGATAAAGCTGTCGATGCAATATTGAGTTCTCGGAATCTAAACAAACTTCCAGCAGATGCCCCTATTCGCGACATGTTGGATGTGTTACTCGATCCAGATTTAGAGATTCCGTTAACAAAGCAGCAAATTCGTGACGAGATAGCAACCTTTATTGTGGCCGGTCATGAAACCGTTGCTAGTGCGCTTACTTGGGCTTGGCATTTATTGGTTACCAATCCAGACGAATTACAGAAACTTAAGAATGATCCAACTCGAGCCCAGCTGGTATTCGATGAGTCATTGCGGTTGTATCCACCGGCTTGGGTAATCACCCGTCGGACATTAAGTGACTTAACGGTTGATGGCGTACTGATTCCAGCAAATTCTCTTGTAATTGTGAGTCCGTGGCTAGTGCATCGAAATCCAAAAGCTTGGGAAAATCCAACTGCGTTTATCCCTGACCGATTTAACGCAGGTACCCCACAACTTGGCTACATTCCGTTTGGCGCGGGTGCGCGCTTATGTATTGGCAAGGAAATGGCAAGACTCGAAGGATCGCAAATTCTTGCTCACATCTCAACAACTTGGAATATCGAAGCAGTGCACAATTCGCAAGTGCCGATTGATGCTTCCGTAACTTTGCGGCCAGTGGCTGGGATGCCGGTACGAATCTCGCGCTTAGTTAAGTAAGTCTAAAACTTGATCATGCAGTAAGGCATTTGTGGTAATTGCATGTCCAGCCTGCATTGCGCTTTGACCTTTTACCCCCGTGACTTTGCAGCCAGCTGCGTTAGCAACTGCAATAAAAGCAGCCATGTCATAGTTTTGCAATTCTGGTTCGATTGCGATGTCGACAGCGCCTTCGGCAACTAGTAGGTGTGACCAAAAGTCACCGTAACCTCTGGTGCGCCAAACTGCGTTCGTAATCTTTGCGAGTGAATCTTTGCCAAGTAAATCCCAGCCAATTGGATCGGAATAAGAGAATGAGGCATCGCTTAGCAATTGCACTTTCGAAGGTGAAATCTTTCGTACTGAACCATCAACATCTTTAGTAAAAGCCCCATCTTCAGGACTGGCCCACCAACGCCTTCCCATGGCAGGCGCGGATACCACGCCAACAACAGGTTCACCATCAATTGCAAGTGCGATGAGAGTTCCCCAAACTGGAACACCGCGAACATAATTCTTAGTCGCATCAATTGGGTCAATAATCCAGGTTCGAGATGCAGCTTCATTGGTATTAGGAAACTCTTCACCAATCACGCCGTCACCTGAACGCTTGCTGGCAAGTAAATCGCGGATTGCAGTTTCAACTGCGCGATCTGCTTCAGTGACAGGAGTGAAATCTGGCTTAGTTTCAACGCTTAGATCAAGGGCTCGGTATCTAGACATAGACAGCTGATCTGCTACGTCCGCCATTTCTAATGCCAATTCAAGATCTGAATTCATGACTTCACGCTACTGGCAAATTCTTGAGGACAGAAATTTGACGCTCTAACTTGATGGCGTTTGGAGAGCGAACAAAAGCCTTCGAAGTGAGGTTAAGCGGCCCTCACCAGCACTTCCTGCATGATTTTGGCTAACCCATTCATCGAGAGCACAGTCCGGTGGTGACTGGCCAACCGAGTTCACGTGCGTGCACGCTCGTGGACATTCGTTTGCACCATCAACCAATTCTGGAAACGATTCAATGATGTCTTCAGGCTTTACATGTGCCAGACCAAACGATCGAAGCCCCGGAGTATCGATGACCCAACCCGAATCATTTGGCAGGGGAATGGCGCGAGCTGAAGTTGATGTGTGCTTACCGCGCCCGGTTACATCATTAACCTCACCAGTTGTTCTTAGCGCGTCAGGCACCAGGGAGTTCACTAATGTGGATTTGCCAACGCCTGAGTGACCGAGAAACACAGTCGTTCTTCCAGATAGCGCAGCTCTAACTTCAGAAATTCCGGCGCCAGTCTGTTGGTTTACTTCAATGTGTCGCAAGTCCATTCCGGAATAGTTATCGAGAATTGCTTGGGGGGATCCCAAGTCGACTTTGGTAATGATCAAAAGTGGTTCAAGTCCAGCTTCAAATGCAGCCACTAGCGCACGATCAATCAAGCCAATTCGAGGTTCGGGATTGGCGGCTGCAGTAACAATTGCCATTTGATCAGCGTTGGCGACTATCACTCGTTCAATTGGATCGCTGTCATCAGCAGTTCGAGTTAAAACCGTTTCTCTATCAATGATTTCAACTAACCGCGCCAAAGTATCAACGGCACCGGAAAGGTCACCAACTAGGCGAACTCGGTCGCCAATGACTACGCCTTTGCGGCCAAGCTCACGAGCCTTAACTGTGGTTACTTGAACTTGATTTTCAAATAGTTCACCGGCAGGCACAAGACATGTGATTCGCCCACGATCTACTCCGATTACTTGACCGACTTCGGCTTTTGAAAAATCTGGTCGATCTTTAGTTCGCCGCCTGGAATTACCTCGGGTAGGTCTACCCGAGATTGAATCTTCGTCGAATTGACTCACGCGATAACCATCTCTTGCCACATGTTTGCAAAGTCCGGCAGGGTCTTGCTGGTTGTTGCAATATCTTCAATCACCAAATCTGCGACTGCTAGCCCAAGAACTGCGCCAGCCATTGCCATGCGATGGTCGGAGTAAGTTGCGAACTGACCGCCATGAAGTTTTGCCGGTTCGATATGTATTCCATCAGCAGTTTCCGTTGCGTTGCCACCAAGTTTGTTGATTTCGGTAACTAGAGCTGCCAATCGATCAGTCTCATGACCGCGTAAGTGTGCAATGCCTCGCAAGGTAGACGGACCAGTTGCCAGCGCGCATAATGCGGCAATAACTGGCGTTAACTCACCAACATCATGTAAATCAACGTCAATGCCGTTGATTTCCGATCCGCCAGCAACTACTAAATCAGTTCCATCCCGAGAAACAGTTGCGCCCAGTTTTGGTAGCAGATCTACAAGCGCGTCCCCGGCCTGCGTTGTTTGTGTGGGCCAATCTGGAATCGTGACTGATCCACCACAAACAAGTGCAGCTGCAAGAAATGGCGCGGCATTAGATAAGTCCGGTTCCACAGTTACATTAAATGAACGTGGCACGCCAGGATGGACAGTCCAAGTGGCATTGGTCGAATCCTTAATGTCGACATCGACTCGAATCCCGAGTTCTCGCAAAACTTCAACAGACATATCTATGTGTGGCATTGATGGCAACGCTGTTCCCGAGTGAATTACTGAAACCCCAGCGTCATATCTGCAGCCAGCAAGTAGTAACGCACTAACAAACTGGGAAGATTCGGAAGCATCAATAGTTACAGAACCACCAGCAACGAAACCTTTGCCAACAACCGTAAATGGCAAAGTTCCGCGATCATCATCGTTGATCTCAACATCCAAGCCACGGAGGGCGGAAATGATTTGCTTCATTGGTCGAACTCGAGCGTGTGGATCGCCATCGAATCTAATGTTGGCTGAACTCAGCGCAGCCACTGGCGGCACAAATCTCATGACGGTTCCAGCCAGTCCACAATCAACTTGTGTTGCGTCAGATGTCGTGCCTGGAGTAACAAGGAAAGCCTCGTCTTGAATTTCCACGGAACTACCAAGTGCGGAAAGTGCCTGCGCCATCAAAAGGGTGTCGCGCGCTTGGAGCGGATGATTGATTCGGCATTCACCGCCAGAAAGAGCGGCCATTATTAACCAGCGATTAGTTAAGGACTTTGATCCAGGAATGCGAACGCGCGCGGCTATTGGGTTAGTCCGGTTAGGAGCATTCCACAGATCAGGCACATCTCTAAGCCTAACGGCTGGCAGACTAGGGGAATATGTGCGGAAGATTCACGTTAAAGACCGACCCAAAGGTAATTGCCAGTCAATTCCAGGTCAGCTCAATTGCAATCCTTGAGGGGCGCATTGCCGATTTAACTTCGCCAGCAAAGAAGTTAGAGCAAATTGAATCAGATCCTTTTCAGCCAAATTTCAATGTGGCACCAACACATCAAATTCCAGCAATTGTTTCGCAAAATGCGGAAAGACTTCTAGCTGCATTTGCTTGGGGTCTGATTCCGAGCTGGGCCAAGGATCCCGCGATTGGGTCAAGAATGATTAATGCTCGAAGTGAAACCGTTGCTGAGAAACCTTCATTTAGATCTGCATTAGTAAAGCGCAGATGTATTGTTCCGGCTGATGGGTGGTACGAATGGCAAGGTAGTACGGGCAAGAAGACGCCTTACTATTTTTCGGCGCCCAACGAATCAGTTCTGGGACTTGCCGGGATTTACGAATCTTGGAAGCAGCCTGATGGCCAAATGCTTTGGTCAGCTGCAATCTTGACCCAAGAGGCACGGCCAGATTTTTCTTACATCCATGATCGAATGCCAGTTCTATTGACTCCAGAGTTGCAAGATTCTTGGTTGAATTCACCAACCAGCCCGCTGCAGGATGTTTTAGGTTCTGCCCCTGAAGTGGCATTGCAAGCGTGGGAAGTTTCTTCAGCCGTTGGAAACGTCAAAAACAATAACGCTGAATTAATGACAAATCAGACCTTGTTCTAACCCCAACCGCTTGGAATCGACCTGATTTGGGAGCAGATTTCCTCCAGTAACGGTTACCCCGTATTCTGTATACCTAAGCTAAATCGCAAGGAGCACCCCATGAGCAAGCGCGGCCGCAAAAAGCGTGATCGTAAGAAGAACAAGGCAAACCACGGCCGTCGTCCAAACGCTTAAGCCTATTTGTCAAAAAAAGTCTGGTTCGCCAGGCTTTTTTTATGCCCGAAAACTTTGGCCCTGAATTAGGAAAACGAGACGATTAAATCGCCTTCTTGAACAACATCTCCAACGCTAACTGCGACTCTTGAGATGGTTCCAGATTCTTCAGCGATTACCGGAATTTCCATTTTCATAGATTCCAGCAAAACAATTGTGTCGCCCACATTCAACGTGGCGCCTTCAGTGACATAAATTTCCATCACATTTGCGACCATATCCGCACGCACATCTGACATACCCCAACGGTAGCCCATGTGGAATTGACTTCGGTTAGTGGCTATGGATTAGGTAAGTCAGTTTCAAATACGTGCGGAGTTGGCTCTAGGCCACGAGCACGAGCTCGCTGAGCACGTCGCTTGATAGCACGACGTTCATCTTCACTAGTTCCGCCCCAAACACCAGAATCTTGACCAGTTTCGAGTGCCCATTTCAGGCAAGGTTCAATAACCTTGCAGCGACGGCAAACAGCCTTCGCTTCCTCGATTTGTAAAATTGCAGGGCCTGTATTGCCAATGGGGAAGAAGAGTTCTGGATCTTCGTCACGGCAGGCTGCCTCATGGCGCCAGTCCACGCGATCCTCCAAGATGTAGTTACGGATAAACGGTCAATTTGCGATTTTTACTCTTAGGTTTCCCTTGGATCCAATCTGCAGATTCCAGTTTCTCACTTCGTGACTGTTTTCACAAGGGTTTTAGCCAATAAAATCGGGATTTTTTTGTGACCTGCGACCCAGTGAGTTCTAAAAGTCTTGAAAATGGTCAAGATTCAAATTAGTGAGTTCACAAATTAGCAAGCACTCTAAGCGCATTCGGGACATGAGTAGCCGTTAGTTCTGTTGACTGGGTTAGCACATCGCCATCAACCTGAATCCAAAGTGGACGATCAGATTGAATATGGACTTGTTTTTGATTTGTAAGTGCAATTACATTTCGTTCATTCTCGGCAGATTTTCCAGCGATTGCGCGTCTAACTAGCCTCAAGATGGCGCGGACCTTAAGGGAGGTAGGCGCATAAACATCAAGCGCAGTGTCATGGCTAGCCATTGGAAGTGGGTTCAGCGGCTTTGACCCTAGATAGGCCCACGGAGCCAAATTCACGATTAGGGCAAAATGTGCATTTCGATGAACTTCACCTGAATCAGAGACCAAACTGAGTCCAGCGTTCTTTCGGTCCGTTCTGGCAAACAACTCTCGTAGCGCAAGTCCGGCATAGGCTGCATCGCTAACCATTTTTCCACCAGCTCTGCGGGCTTCCATTTCTGCAATTACGGCTGCGTCTAATCCGATACCGGCGTTGAAAAGAAACCAGCGCGAAATATTGTTTGTCGCAATCTTGCCAACACCGATGTTTTTAGAGTTGCGCGCTTTAAGTGCAGTTAGGATTTGTGCCGTTGCTTCAAGTGGATTCTCAGACAGACCCATGTTCCGCGCAAATACATTTCCATTTCCGCCCGGTATGGCTGCAAGTAGTGGACCATCGGGGTTTGGTCCATCTAGCAAAAGCCCGTTTGCAATTTCATTAACGGTGCCATCACCACCCAGGCCAATCACCAGTTCGAATCCTTGTTGCTGAGCGGATCTAGCAATCTCTATGGCATCGTTACGAGCCTTGGTATTCACAACCGTGATGTCTAGATGTTTTGAAAGTTCATTCACTACCTGGGTTTGGATTGCATCATCAGTAGTAGTTGCAAATGTGTTTGCAACTAAGAGCGCCCGCATGCCTCAACTCTATCTGCGAAGTTTAAGGAATCCGATATGGTTGTTATGTGAAGAAGTTAACTTTAGCCGTTGGCGCAATTGAATCTGTGGCCATTTTCCTTTATGGGCTTTCCATTGTCATCAAGGGCACCGTGGACCATAGCTCAGTCGGATCACCTCTAGTGCAATTCATCATTTACACAATTTTCGCTGCATCTCTAGCTGCCTGCACTCGTGGAATTTCAAAACAACAAAACTGGGCTCGCACTCCGTTTTATCTGCTGCAGCTATTCATTGGAATCGCCGGATACACATTGTTTAGCGGCACCTTAATGATCTATAAAGTTCTCGGAGTTATTGTTACTGCATTTGGCGTAGTGGGATTTGTGGCATTACTCAGAACGCCACAGCAGTAATTACCCGCTGATTAAACCTTCTCGAAGATGAGTTAGTACTTTATTCAAGATTCTCGATACGTGCATTTGAGATATTCCAAGCTCAGTTGCAATTTGGCTTTGACTCAAGTTGTCAAAGAACCGCATTTGCAAAATTCTTTTCTCACGGTCGTCCAGTTGTGAGAGTAACGGTTTTAGAGATTCGCGGTATTCAACGCCCTCGAGTGCTTCATCTAATGCACCGAAGGTTTCGCCAATACTTGTAGAAGTTTCTGAGGTTACATCCAAGCTGACCGTCGAATAAGCCGCATTCGATTCCAATGCTTCAGCAACATCATCAACAGTTATCCCTAGATGTTTAGCGATTTCCTTTGGGGTCGGTGACCGATCTAATTTCTGGGTCAACTCAGTGGTTGCCCTAGTTACCGATGCGCCCAATTCTTGAAGTCTTCGAGGCACTCTAACTGCCCAGGTCTTATCTCGGAAGTGACGCTTTATTTCACCAACTATGGTTGGGGTTGCAAAAGTTGAGAATTCAAATCCTTTAGAAATTTCAAATCTGTCGATTGCCTTGATTAAGCCGATAGTGCCGACTTGAATCAGATCATCAAGAGGCTCGCCGCGATCAGCAAATTTTCGCGCCATGAAGGTAACCAAAGGTAAATGGCGTTCAATCAGCGCAGCACGAAGCGCCTCGTGTTCACTGGTACCTGCTTCTAGAGCTGCAAGTTGCTCGAACATCTCACGATCAGCTGATCGTAAGTCGTTTTTAGGCACTAGCCACCACTTTGGCAGTTAGCAACAGAGTCACTAGACCTGCCGGTGAAGTGGCTGCGGAAACCTCGTGCACCAAGGCACTTAGAACTGTCCAAGCAAACGAAGTTTTATCTGGCGGGGGACTTCCGGCTGGGCCAGTAAGTTCAATATCTAATCGCTCGGAGTGAATCTTGAACTTAATGGTTACAACACCGGAGTCCGGTCTGTGCGCAATCAGAACTGCGAATGCCTCATCAACGGCCAATCGCAAATCATCAATGGCATCAATGGTTAAGTCGGCATGCGCTGCGATATGTGCTGCAGCGCTTCGAATCAATCCGACATACTCTGGGGTAGCCGGAACGGCTAAATCAATTGTGTTCACATTACGACGTTAACCTATTTCACAGTCGTAACGGGTGATCGCCTAACTATTCGCTGGCGAGATCTTTAAGTTCCTGGCCAGAGACTCGATAAACCGTCCACTCGTCCATAGCCTTTGCGCCCATAGCGCGGTAAACCTCGATGGCTGGTTGATTCCAATCCAATACCCACCACTGGAATCGTGAGTAATCGTTATCGATACACACTTGAGCTAGTCGCTTCATTAGCGCCTTACCCATTCCTTGACCACGGAATTGTGGTCGCACATATAAGTCCTCAAGATAGACGCCATGTGTGCCATCCCAAGTGCTGTAATTCAAAAACCAGATTGCCATTCCAGCAAGTTGCTCTGAATCATTCGGATCTTCAATTACAAATGCATAAACTGCGGGTTGCCCATGAGGGGTATTTGCCGAACCTGAAGTAGAAATGCTGTCGTGCTGGTCGAACTCAGGGGAAGAAAAATCGCGACCGAACAATGCCTTCATCAGGTCACGTTCGGTCGCGATTACTTCTTCTGGAGCTTTTTCGTACTCTGCTAACTCGTTAATCATTTGGTGCATTTGAGCCACGTCTTCTGGTGTGGCTTCACGCACCGAAATCATAAGTTAGGTTTTACTTCTTTGAGTCGGCGAAGATTGCTGCAATTTCGTCGATCTTGGCGATCAACTGGTCTGCAACTGCAACATCGTTTGTGCCCTTGGTGCCACCGGCGCCAGCAAGTTTTGTTGCTTCATTGAAAAGTCCATTTAGGTTTGGGTACTTTTCGAAGTGTGGAGCCTTGAAGTAGTCAGTCCAAAGAACCCATAGGTGTTCCTTAACTTGGTGTGAGCGCTCTTCCTTGATTGCAACTGCGCGGGCTTTGAAGTCTGCATCATCGGATGCGTGGTACTTCTCCATGCAGGCTTTTACAGAAAGGGCTTCAATCCGAGCCTGAGCTGGATCGTAGATGCCACAAGGTAGGTCGCAGTGAGCGTTCACTGCAATTGTTGATGCGAAAAACTTCATAATTCCTCCGAAGATATTGCGGATACCCGCTTGCCACAAGATTACCTCCACCGGTTCCGGCCCGCAGAATAGGGCTGGAACAATAGGAATATGCGTTACGGAATGGCAGTTGTTTCAGGCTTAAGCATGATTCCTACTTTGGCACCGGGTGAGCGGTTATTGATTCGTCACGATGGCCCGATGGTTCTTGGTGACCTTGTGATTTTCAAACGCAATAATCAATTCGACATCAAACGAATTATTCGAATCGAAGCTGACGGCATTTTCGCGCAAGGTGACAATGATTTAGTCAGTACTGATTCAAGGTCTTATGGATTGATTCCATTTGACGATGTTTTGGGCACCGTTACTTATCGACTCTGGCCTAAGCCAGGTCGAATCAAACAGGGATAAGTGTGTTTGCGAAGATCTGCCAAGCCAAAAGTGACTTCGCAACCAAGCTCAACACAATGTAAATGCGTTCACCATGTAAGTAGTTACTCCACTTACCTTTGGCTTTGTACTGCTTGTATTGCACCCAGGCAAATGAATTAAACAGCACGAAGATAGTCACGATAATTCCGTACACAAATGCTGGTGCGCTTGCATCTGATGGGTTACCCGGCGAAATTACGTAAATCGCAACTGCTAACCATGGCACCATGCCTGTGATGCAGCCAAAGATAAATGGAACCCAGCCACCGTTTCCAGGCTGTTCGTATTTTTCTTGTAACCAACCAAAAAGAATCATGGATGCATTTACGCCAAAGATTGCGACCAATGCTGTGATGTCAGCAATGCCAGTAATCTGCGCGATCAACACGATCATTACTGATGAACTAATGGAGTATTCAACCCAACGGAAGTAGTTGTGCTTATCCTCCAAGCCTTTGCCATATCGGCCAAAGAATTGTGGGCTTGCCACGATGAAATGAGCCAATGCAGATAGTCCAAGGAATAGTGCCACCATCAGTGCTAGCGGTGTTTCAAATACAACTACTGGGTCGGAATAGATGGATCCAGGCGGACCAGCCATGTAAGTCGCAGTAACAGGAAGACTGAAGTCTGTCGACAGGGCTAGTACTGCAGCCATCTGCAGCAAGTGCACAACGCCGGCAATTAGGTTGAATCTACGCAGGCTTGGAATCGTTAATTTGCTCATAACTCAAGCGTGCCATAGTGACGTGTCGATTCAATAGATTTACGAAGTTAAATCCGAAGAAAAACAACAAATTAGGGAACGATTACAAGCTTTCCTTGAATATCGCCTTGATGCATAAGTTCGTAGCCCTGTTTCGCATCCTCAAGTGAGAACACTTGTTGAATGTGTGGCCGCACACCGGTTTCGCCTAGGAACTTAAGAAGGCTTTCAAATTCACCACGAGTACCCATAGTTGAACCAACTACTTCAAGCTGTAGGAAGAACAAGCGATTTAAATCTGCTGGGGGATTAGCACCACTAGTTGCGCCGCAGATGACAATCTTGCCACCAGGGCGCAGACTGCGCATGGAGTGTGACCAAGTCGCTTCGCCAACACTTTCCATTACTGCATCAACTTTGCCTGGCAGTCGAGCTCCGGATTCAAATGCTTCGGTTGCGCCGATTGATTTTGCATATTCTCGCTTGGCTTCATCACGAGAAGTAACCCAAGTTACAAAGCCAGCAGCATTGGCAAGTTGAATCAGTGCAGTTGCAACGCCGCCGCCAGCTCCTTGAATCAGTACGGTATCACCCTTTTTCAAACCCGATTTTGTAAAAAGCATTCGGTAGGCGGTAAGCCAAGCAGTTGGAAGGCAAGCTGCTTCTTCATAAGTAAGGAAATCAGGCTTAGAAATCACGTTGTACGCCGGAACTGTTACAAATTCTGCGTGAGTACCGTCATGTACTTCACTAAGCAGAGAACGCTTTGGATCTAATGTTTCATCGCCCTTGGAAGGATCGCCCAAAACAGCATGAACTATGACAGCAGTTCCATCATCCAAAGTTCCGGCAGCATCAGAACCCAAAACAATTGGAAGATTTTCTGGCGCAGTTGCTACACCGCGCAGAGTCCAAACATCATGGTGATTGATTGCGGCGGCTTTGACAGCAACTCGAACCCAACCTTCAGGTACAACTGGATCTGGATGATCGCAAATTGAAAATCCTTCAAATGGATTTTCTTGATTTCCGCTAACAGCAACTACAGCACGCATTAGACATCTTCCTCATCATCATCAAGTCGAGCCAGCCAAGTTGCTAGTCGCTCAGTTGGTACTTCAAAGTCAGGGAATGTATCTACAAATTCTCGCATCCGTTCAGCTAACCATTCAAAGGTAACTTCTTCTTCGCCGCGACGCTTCTCTAATTCTTCAATGCCTCGGTCAGTAAAGTACATGTTTGGCCCTTCCAAGAAATTCGATTAGCTAAATGCCTGGGCAACAAGTGCTTGCTGCTCCAACTCACTGCGATGGTGTGAGCCAACGGCAGGAGAGCTTGAAGCCGGTCGAGATATACCAGTAATCGCGCGGTTGATTAAGGCCGGCAAGTTCATGGCCATAAAGCTCCAAGCACCTTGGTTGGCAGGTTCTTCTTGAACCCAACGAACGTTAGCCAAGTTCTTGTAACGAGCAAGTTCTGGCGGCAAAGTAATTGCTGGCAATGGATACAGACGTTCAAGTCTGACAATTGCTACATCTTTGCGACCTTGCTTTTCGCGCTCTGCAGCTAGGTCGTAGTAGACCTTTCCGCTACAAAGCAAAACCGAAGTCACATCATCTGGATTCACAGTTGTGTCCCCAATGATTGCCTTAAAGGTTCCTTCGGTGAAGTCACTAACTTTTGAAGTTGCGTACTTCGCACGAAGTAATGACTTGGGCGTGAAAACCACAAGTGGTCGTGTCAACGAAGACTTAACCTGCCAGCGCAGCAAATGGAAGAAGCTTGCTGGGGTAGTAGGCATAGCCACAGTTATGTTGTCTTGCGCGCACTGTTGTAAGAATCGTTCAACGCGGGCAGAGGAGTGATCCGGTCCCTGACCCTCATAACCATGTGGAAGTAAAAGGACAACGCTGCTCTTTTGTGCCCACTTTTGCTCGCCGGTTGTTATGTATTCATCAATGATGGTTTGCGCACCATTAGCGAAGTCACCGAATTGGGCTTCCCACATGGTTAACGCTTCTGGGCGAATCACTGAGTAGCCGTATTCAAATCCCATTGCTGCGTATTCACTAAGCAAGGAATCGTAAACATCTAATTTGGCGCCTGCTTCGTAACAAGTCTTAAGAGGCTTGTATTGCCAACCCGTTTGCTTATCAACAATCACAGCGTGACGGTGACCAAAAGTTCCGCGACGGCTATCTTGACCAGCTAATCGGATTACGGTTCCTTCGGTAAGTAGTGAACCAAGTGCAAGCGCTTCTCCCATACCCCAATCGATTGCGTCGGTCGAAACCATTTCAGCGCGCCGAGCAAGTTGTGGTGCAAGGCGAGGATGAACTGTGAAACCTTCTGGCATATTTGTCTGACTTGCGACTACACGGTCAATAACCTCACGACTGATTGCCGTTGGAACTTCCCAAGTTGGAGTTTGTGGCGCCAAGGTTTGCTGACCATGGGAGATAACTTCGGATGCAGATGCGTTGAAATGCTCAGCAGTCTCGGACTTAGTTGCTTGGAATACGCCTTCAAGTTCGTCCTGATAATGCTTAAGGGCTGCTTCGGCTTCTTCTAAAGTTATGTCACCACGACCAACTAGGGCTTCAGTGTAAAGCTTTCGCACCGAACGCTTCTGGTCGATGATGTCGTACATAAGTGGCTGAGTAAGTGATGGATCATCTGCTTCGTTGTGACCGCGACGTCGGTAGCAAACTAAATCGATTACTACGTCTTTATGGAATGCCTGACGGAAGTCGTAAGCCAATTGCGCTACTCGCACCACTGCTTCTGGATCGTCACCGTTGACATGGAATACCGGAGCTTGGATAGTGCGAGCGACGTCTGTGGAATAAACACTTGTGCGGCTGTATCGAGGAGACGTTGTGAAGCCAACCTGATTGTTAATAACCAGGTGAATCGTTCCGCCAACCCGGTAGCCCTGCAATTGACTCATCTGAAGTGTTTCAGCAACTACGCCTTGTCCAGCAAACGCGGCATCACCGTGCATAAGCAACGGCAAGACGGAGTACTTATCTTTACTGCCTTCTTGAGTTTGGGCAATGATGTCTTGCTTAGCGCGGACAATTCCTTCAAGGACTGGATTTACTGCTTCAAGGTGTGAAGGGTTTGCAGCTAGATAAACCTTGACTTCTTCACCACTGGCAGCCTTGTAAGTGCTTTTGGTTCCTAGGTGATACTTAACGTCACCTGATCCTTGTACTGACTCTTCGCCGTAGTTGCCTTCGAATTCATTGAAGATTCGGCCGTAACCCTTGCCAGCAATATTGGCCAGAACGTTCAAGCGACCACGGTGCGGCATACCAATGCAAACTTCATCAAGCTCATCTTTAGCTGCTTCGATCAAAATCTGATCAACAAACGGAATCGCACTTTCGCCACCTTCAAGGCTGAAGCGCTTTTGTCCTACGTACTTTGTCTGTAAGAAACTTTCGAAGGCTTCAGCTTCATTTAGTTTGCGCAGAATTCGAAGTTGTTCATCGCGATCGACCTTGTCTTGCTTACGTTCTAGGCGATCCTGAATCCATTTACGTTGCTCAGGATCCTGCAGATGCATGTATTCGATGCCGATGGTGCGGCAGTAAGCATCACGAAGCGTTCCCAAAATATCGCGCAACATGGCAAAAGGTCGGCCACCAAATCCACCTGTGGCAAACTCGCGGTCCAGATCCCAAAGTGTCATTCCATGATTTGCAATGTCCAGGTCAGGGTGGGATCGCTGATGGTATTCAAGCGGATCGATGTCAGCCAATAGATGTCCACGAACTCGGAAAGCATGAATCATCTCTTGAACTCGAGCAGTTTTATCTAGATCTGCATCATGAGATGTCGCAAGATCTTGTGCCCAGCGAATTGGCTCATAAGGAATTTGGAGAGCGCGGAAGATGTCATCGTAGAAACCATCAGCGCCAAGAAGCAGTTGATGAACCCTACGTAAGAAATCACCTGATTGCGCACCTTGAATTACTCGGTGATCATAAGTGCTGGTGAATGTCATGATTTTGCTAACAGCATTTCTAGCTAAAGCATCATCGGAAGCGCCTTGCCATTCAGCTGGGTAATCCATGGCACCCACGCCGATGATTACGCCTTGTCCTGGCATCAATCTTGGAACAGAGTGAACTGTGCCAATCGTTCCTGGGTTGGTCAGGCTAGCGGTAGTTCCTTGGAAGTCTTCGACAGCAAGTTTTCCAGCACGTGCCTTGCGAATTACATCTTCGTAGCCAGCCCAAAATGCAGCAAAGTCCATGGTGTCGGCGGACTTAATACAAGGAACAAGTAGCTGACGTGAGCCATCTTCCTTTGCCAGGTCAATTGCAAGGCCCAGACCAACTTGTTGGTGACGTGCAATTGCCGGCTTACCATCAATTGTTGTAAAAGAAACATTCATGTCCGGCATTTCGCGCAAAGCACGAACGATTGCAAATCCAATAATGTGAGTGAAGCTAACTTTGCCACCACGGCCACGTGCTAAGTGGTTGTTAATGACAATGCGGTTGTCGACCATAAGTTTTGCTGGTACCGCGCGAACCGATGTTGCAGTTGGAATTTCAAGACTAGCTTCCATGTTTGTTACAACGCGGGCCGAAGTTCCTTTAAGTTTTTCAATGACATCGTCAGCCAGTGAAGCAGGAGCTGGTTTTGCACTCGGCTCAGTAGGAGAAGCGGTAGGGGCTGCAGATGCTGGCGCAGCAACTGATGGCGTGACTACGGGTTGCGCTGCAGGTGCTGGCTTCGCGGTAGCAGCAGACTTGGTCGCCGTTGCATGTGGCGAGTATTCACTCGGGGAGTAGTCGGCGAAAAAATCCCACCAGGCTGGGTCTACGGATTGCTTATCCTCAAGGAACTGTTGATACAACTCATCAACGAGCCAATCGTTTGCACCAAATGGACTATTTGTTGGTCCGGACACGGCTTGGGGGCCTTCCTTGTAGAACTCGAGGTACTGCTCTATAAATCGTATCGCCCATCTGACAAGGGCTTCAACGTGCATAAGCCCTGGGCCTAGGGCAGGGTTAGAGCATGACTTCTGCACCTGGAACGGATATGCACAATTCTGATCTTGCTGAAAAAGTTGTAGTGATTACAGGCGGTTCTCGTGGAATTGGCCTAGCTGCAGCGAAGTCACTTGGCGCGCTTGGTGCGACTGTAGTGCTCGTTGGGCGAAATCTGGACAACTTGAATGCTGCAATATCAGCGCTTCTGGATCAAGGGGTAGATGCCGACAGCATCTGTGTCGACGTTTCAGATGGGGCAAAAGTCTTAGAAAAAGTCAGTCAGCATTCGCTGGCATCGCAAGCGGACATTTTGATTAACTCTGCTGGAGTCATGAGCGAAAAAATGGCAAAGACTTTGCGCACTACAAGTGAAGAGTGGCATCGAGTTATGGGAACAAATCTTGATGGCACGTTCAATATGATTTCTGCAATTGGGCCGCAAATGGCACAACGTAAGTCAGGTCGAATTATTAATGTGTCAGCTTGCCTCGGCAGATTCTCTGGGCCTGGTTTAGCCGGAGGTCTAGCGCCCTATCGAATTTCAAAAACTGCAGTCAATGCATTAACAAAAAACTTGGCAGCAGAACTTGGTAACGGAACTCGTGGCGTACTGGTTGATGCAATGTGTCCAAACCATACCCGAACTGACATGGGCGGACCAGATGCACCTCGTAGCCCAGAAGAAGCAGCCGACACGATCGTTTGGCTGGCTACCAGAGAACATAACTTAGAAACCCAAACAGGATTGCTTTGGGAAGATCGTCAAATTGTTCCGTGGTAATTCTTTACTGTCCTTGCATGTGTATGTGCGCTGACCGCTTCACATCATGTAAATCGAAGTAAGAGCGTTCGCGAGCTTTCCAGATCAACATTTCATTCCGAACCACTTCACCATCACGTTGGACTACTCGGTCTAAAAGTAAATTCTCGTCGGCTTCAACCCAAATAGCTTGTGAGACATTTGTGCGAAGTGCGCTATGCCCTGAGCCAACTCCTTCAATAATGACAATCGGGGTCAGCGGCAACTCAGACCAACTCGCGTACTTACTCTGATGCCAGTCATAAGTTAGGTGCTTGGGACTTAGACCATTTCTAATAGGCGTCAAAATCCAAGCTTCAATGCGATCAAACAATTTCTGACCTAAGGCGTCATCCCAACCTTCATAGATCTCATCTAAATGGACGACACTCATCGGACCGTTTGCATCAGAGAATGAAATCGAAAGTTCGTGAGCCAAAGTAGTTTTACCAGATCCAGCTGGACCATCTATCGTGACAATTTTGGTTTCACCGCAAAGTGCATCACTATTTTCAATAGCTGACTTTACTTTCGACAGCTCAAAAAATGTCATGAGCTAACTAACCGTGCGTTGAAGTTTTTGCCAGTTAATCCAACCGCGCAGGGCGATCGCAGCAAAGGCTACATAGAGCAAAGATGTGAACTTAAGATCTTGTGACCAGTAAAGCCCTACGAAGACAATGTTGACCACCAGCCAAGCAATCCAATTCTCACGAAACTGCAAAACCATAAGAACTTGGGCAATAACGCTAAAAACTAAACCAAATGAGTCGGGACGAGCAGCGGCTGCACCAAGTGAAACTAGGAATGGCGTAATAAGTAACCAGATCACAGTTCCGATACTTATCAAACTGACGCGAAGTGTCCAAGATAAATTGCGCGAGCTTGCACCTTGCGGACCCCATCCGAACCAGCCCCAAACTGCAGCAGCTATAAACACAAGCTGTAAAGATGCACTGGCGTAAAGGTCATAGTTCAGGAAAAGCCAGCCATAAAGCACTCCACTCAATCCGTACCAAGGCCACATGATTCGTTTACCAGTTGTGCCCAACCAAACACCTGTGGCAGAAGCAATAACTGCTACTAACTCAAGCAGGGTTACCTGATAGCCCAAAACTGTAAATAGAACAGTTGCAACAAATTCATTGATTTCTGAAAACATAGATTGCATTCCTCCTGCAATCCGCATTACCGGACTGGTTAAACGGTCGGTGTGATGATCAAAAGATCGGACACCCTCTCAGCCCACCTTGTTGTGGACTCCCGTGTCTTGCTACATCCACTGTATGTCATCTCTGCTATTTATGTGGGGTTGAAGCCAGCACTGATAAAGTCACTCAGGCAGGTAGTTTTGCCCGCGTAGCTCAGTGGATAGAGCGTCTGCCTCCGGAGCAGAAGGTCGAAGGTTCGATTCCTTTCGCGGGCACGTGAGTGAGCAACGTCCAACTAGAGCCACATTTCTGGTTCGCCGCATCCTGGTATTTGGATTAGCGCTATTGGGCTTGATTCTGATTTTAAGATCTGTTTCAGGGGCGATCTCGTCGCAGCCCGTTGACGGAACCTCTGCACCTATTCCAGTTCCAGTGGTAACGCCAGCATTTGATTGCGCAGCAAACTCGCCACTACCGCAAAGCTTTGTTGATACTTGGACAACCGAATTTCAGCCGACAAGTTTCAATGTGACTGTTATTGATTTAGTTGAAGGTTGCACGTATTCGTTAGGCGATACCGTTGCCACTTTTCCAACTGCCTCAACGGGAAAGATTATTGTTGCAACCGGCGTACTGGAACTGGTTGCAGCTGGAACCTTGGACTACGCAACTGTTACGTCAGACATGGAACTCATGATTACCGAATCTGATAACAGCGCAGCTGATCGATTATTCAAGATTATTGGCAAGAATGACGCAGTGGTTTCAATAGCAAGTCGTTATGGCTTAACAAGTACAACCACTGGTGGTGCCTGGGGAACAATCATGACGAACTCAAGTGATCAAGCACTGCTGTTGAATCAAGTGGTTGGCACTGCAGCGAGTCCACTACCTGAGGCGCAACGGGTAATTCTTCGTGACTTAATGTCCAGAGTTAATCCGGAGCAAGCTTGGGGAGCCGGACCTAGTGGTGGCATTCCTGAACTTTGGAGTGGCGCAGTAAAGAATGGCTGGTACCTATCGGTCGAAGGGGATCGCCCGCCAGTTGGACTTTGGCGCATTAATACTCTGGGTTATGTCTGGGATCCGAACAAAACTCCACGGTGGATTTTCACTGGTTACTCAAATACTTGGACAACCCAAGAACGTGGAATTTCTGCTTGGAACTCAGTTACCAAGCAACTCTCAACTTCTTTAGGTGTTCGCTAAGACGCGTAAGGCTCCATCACGGGACATTGTTGTCCAGGGGCTACTAGTGGTTCAAAATGCCACCATTCATTTTCATATCGACGACACAGTCCATATAGGTAGCCATTTTTTTCTAACCAGGCTGCAGCTTTCTTTCCTTTAGTTCCACCAACGCCATAATTAATGTCAATTGCAATTCCCCAAGGGTGATTGGATTTCTCCGGTGGCAAGACCCACTTACTAGCTGCTTCAGCAGAGCCATGTCGCTTAATGGCACGTTGATACAACATCTCTTGTCGTTCAAGGCTGCGATAACCGCTGGTAATTGCAAGGGTGTGACCCTTTTTCTTTGCTGCAGCCTTTGCGGCTTCATAGCGAGCTTTGAATTGCGGAACTAGCGCACTGGGGTGAGTTTCGCCACGGACAATCGGCCCGGCACCAAGGGATCTTTCCTTTTTAGTGCACGTACCTTCAGTTATCGCTCTAACTTTCCCCGTAGTTTTCTTGGCGCAATAGTCGATTACGGGAGCTTCAGTTGCGATTGCGGGAGTGCTGCTAAAAAGAAGAGTGATTGCGAGAGTGGCAAGCACAAACTTGATTCGGCTAACTCTCATATCTAATCAGCCTATCTGGCTACAGAGAAAGTTTCTGTAGCCAGATAGAGTTTTCCTTGTGATTCAAGGACGCGCGCTTGTCGAGCTAATCTTCGCAAGTGTCGCAATCATTCTGATTCCTGGACCGAGTGTGATGTTTGTGATCGCCAGAGCTGTTGCCTGGGGTCGGATAACGGCAGTACTGACCGCACTCGGAAATGCCCTAGGCATGCTCTTGCTTTCTGTCTTTATTGCGATTGGATTAGGTCCGTTGCTGCAACGATCCGAATTGCTTTTGGTTGTTGTTCAAGTACTCGGTGGACTCTACTTAATACACCTCGGTATTGATGCTTATCGCCATCGGCAAGCGCACGCCGACGACATGATCAAGATTGAAGAATTTAAGCCAAGTAATTTTCAGATACTTCGTCAAGGATTTACGGTCGGCGCATTAAATCCAAAAGCTTTAGTTTTCTTTTCCGCGGTTTTCCCACAATTTGTTGATGCCGATGCAGGATCAATTACTTTCCAGCTCTTAATGTTTGGCGTTATCTTTGCAGTATTAAGTTTTTTGCTGGATGGTATGTGGGGCTTACTGGTTGGCTCAAGTCGGGATTGGTTCGTAACATCCAAGAGTCGATTGGTAGTACTTCGCACTATTGGAGCCGTAGTGATGATTGCACTTGGTGTCGGCGTAATTGTCCCAGTGATAATCGGTTTCCTGAAGTAAAAACGGCAGCAACTCCAACTGGAGCTGCTGCCGTTTATCTAAATGTTTAGTGAATTACGCCGTCAGGTGTTGTGCGTTCAAGAACCTTGCGCATTGCCGCAACCATACGATCCGCTTCTTCCTCAGTCATGATTAGCGGCGGTGAAAGCACTAAGTTAT
>JALRCB010000099.1 GCA_023257525.1 Candidatus Nanopelagicales bacterium | reverse complement strand
CTGCTATTTGGCGATGCAAAGGATTCTTTGACCAAGGTAGTTAATTCGCTGAAAAGCCTTTAAGAATTTCTAATCAAAAACCCCTGGCCAAATAGTCAGGGGTTTTTGTGTGGCGGTATCGGTGGGAACCGCGGATTGTCACTCCGATTGCATTGATTCCCATGAATCACGCAATCCGCTCCCAAATCCCGTCAATAAGATAAAGAAGATGTTTTAACCAAATGGCTAAAACATCTTCTATGGCGGTATCGGTGGGATTTGAACCCACGGTGCGCTTGCACGCACACAACTTTTCGAGAGTTGCACCTTCGGCCGCTCGGACACGATACCGTCAACTAGATTACTTTGAAATTAATGTGTTTAAAAATTAGCGCTTATTTTTAAAAAACTTTGCAAGTATTTCTGACGCTTCGTTAGCTAGAACTCCAGATACAACTTCTGGTCTGTGTGGCAAACGCGCATCACGAACTACATCCCAGAGCGATCCGACTGCACCCGCCTTTTCATCGAAGGCACCAAATACAACTCGGCCAATTCTTGATTGCACTATGCTGCGCCAGCACACATAGTGCATGGCTCAAGTGTCACAACCAATGTGTGATCGTCGAGCCGCCATGAGCTGTTAGCGTTTGCAGCTTCTCGCATCGCCACGATCTCAGCGTGGTTCATCGGATCGTTATCAACTTCGCGAGTGTTATGACCTCGGCCAACAATTTCTCCAGCTGGATTTAGTACTACTGCGCCCACAGGAATATCACCCTGTTGCGAAGCTTTTGCAGCGAGTTCTAACGACTTGCGCATTGCTTCAATAAACACGGGGTTTGACATGCCTTGATTGTTTCACGTTTAGCCTCAAGTTTTCATACCTGGAAATCGTTGCTATTCTTTAGACAGGTCAAGAGTGATAGCGATAAGTCCCGGCTAGCTATCCGACAACCCTTGCAGACCGCGATGGGGTGCCTCCGGATGAGGACCTGGCCACGTAAGTGGCAAGCGCGGGTCCATAACAGGGCCCAACATGGGTGAACAACCGTTGACCCATGCCACCTGAAATATCAAGGAGACAAGCGTGAAAAACGCATCAACACGTCGATTTGGCATTGCCCTAGCTGCAGCATCAGCGCTGCTTCTTTCCGCATGCTCATCGTCATCAGAATCAGCCGCATCCTCAGCACCAACTGCAGCTGAAACCGCTGCTAGTGCATGTGCACCAGAGAGCTTGCAGACACTAACAACAGGCAAGCTAACGATTGCAACTGGCGAACCTGCTTACTACCCATGGGTTATCGATGACAAGCCAGAATCTGGAGAAGGCTTTGAAGGCGCAGTCGCTTATGCAGTTGCTAAGCAACTCGGCTTTGATGCTGCAGATGTTACCTGGGTCCGCACAACATTTGATTCAGCTGTAACACCAGGAAAGAAGAACTTTGACTTCAACTTGCAGCAGTTCTCAATTACAGAGGATCGCAAGAAGGCTGTTGATTTCTCATCACCTTATTACACAGCTCCTCAGGCAATCGTTTCCTATGCAGGTAGCCCAATCGAAGGTAAGACAACCATCGAAGAACTTAAGGGTGCAAAGCTAGGCGCTGGTGTTGGAACAACATCACTAGATGCAATCTCTACTGTGTTCGGTTCAGAACCACAGGCATTCAACGACAATGCTGCTGCAGTAGCTGCGCTTAAGAATGGTCAGATCGACGGTATCGTCGTTGACCTTCCAACAGCGTTCTACCTTTCAGGCGTAGAAGTTGAAGGCGGCATCATTGTTGGTCAGCTTCCATCAACTGGCGATGGCGACAACTTCGGTTTGTTGCTAGCCAAGGACAGCCCAATCACATCCTGTGTTTCACAGGCAGTGGATGCTATCCGCGCCAGTGGCGAACTTGATGAAATCACTGCAAAGTGGCTTTCAACAGACGCTGGAGCACCAGTACTTAAATAGTGCTGGTTTAGTTAGAGCATGAATAACGACAGCCCGGCCCGAGATGACTCGGGTCGGGCTTTGTCGTGGACTCCTAGCCAACGCGAACTCGAGCGTCAGGCATCACGCAAAGCCATAGGACGCAAGAAAGCCCTGATTGCGACCCTTTCCTCAGTAATAGTTATCGGCTCACTTATTCGCCTGATTATTACTTCACCAGGTTGGCAATCAGTTAAAGACACTTTCTTTGACTGGTCATATGGTGGGGAAGTTCTCGGCGCTGTTGCTAAAGGTTTAGTTGTAAACATTCGACTAACAATCATTGCCGCGATTTTGATCGGCATCTTTGCAATGATCCTGGCTCTGCTTCGCACTTCACGTTCGGCAGCGCTCACACCGTTTCGACTAATGGCCACTGCTTATGTGGACATCTTCCGTGGCGTGCCGCTGTTACTAGTAATCCTGCTAATTGGATTTGGCGTTCCGGCTCTTCGAATCGAGGGCTTAACCAACAGCGTTTTGATTCTTGGTACGACCGCAGTGGTGCTTACTTATTCGGCCTACGTTGCCGAGGTTATTCGAAGTGGAATTCTTTCTATCCACCCAAGTCAGCGTGCGGCGGCTCGTTCGCTTGGATTGAGCTCATCACAAACCATGCGTCACGTAGTTTTGCCACAAGCACTCAAGCGGGTTGTCCCACCGCTACTTAATGACTTAGTAGCACTTTTGAAAGACACCGGTTTGGTTTCGATTCTTGGTGTGACAGATGCGGTGCGTGCTGCGCAGATCGCAAGCTCTCGCACATTCAACTACACACCATATGTAACCGCCGCAATCTTGTTCTTGTTGATCACAATTCCACTTACTCGTTACACCGATCGGGTTCTAGCCAAGTCGATTAAACGTCAGAATGCGCAGGGCGCAGCATGAACGTATTAGAAGTTAAGAACCTACGTAAAAGCTTTGAAGACAACATAGTTTTGAACGATCTTTCCTTAACCGTTCCAGATCACACCGCCACAGTTTTGATCGGTGCATCGGGTTCGGGTAAGTCAACCCTTTTGCGCTGCATCAACTTGTTAGACACCATTGACGATGGCTCGATCTACTTAGACGGAAAAGAAATTTCTGACCCAGAGATAAACGTTGATGAAGTTCGTAAAGGTCTTGGCATGGTTTTCCAATCCTTTAATCTTTTCCCACACATGAGTGTTCTAGACAACATCACGCTTTCACCAATTCGAGTTCATAAAGTTTCAAAAGCACAAGCACGTGACGAAGCGATGACATTACTACGGCGATTTGATTTAGCAGACAAAGCTGATCAGTATCCAGATCGACTTAGTGGCGGTCAACAACAACGCGTAGCAATCATTCGATCCATTGCAGTTAAACCCCGACTACTTTTGCTTGACGAAGTTACCTCAGCGCTTGATCCAGTTTTAGTTAATGAAGTTTTGTCCATCGTGCGAGATTTGAAAGCCGATGGCATGGCGATGGTACTAGCAACTCATGAAATGGGATTTGCCACTCAAGTAGCCGATGAAGTTTGTTTCTTGAAAGATGGAAACATTATTGAGCGGGGACCTGCATCCCAAGTTATTTCAGCGCCACAAGAAGCTGAGACTAAAGATTTCCTTCGCCGAGTGCACGAAGCTGGACGACTTTAAGCGCCTGGGTGATCAATAACTCGCGCGTGAAGCGATGTTCTACCTTGCAAAGCGGCGCGAACTGCGCGGTGTAATCCGTCTTCTAAATACAGCTGGCCATTCCAACGAACGACGTGCGCAAACAAATCACCAAAGAATGTTGAATCGCTGGCAAGCAAAGCATTTAGATCGAGGGTGCTGCGAATAGTGGAGACATCTGC
>JALRCB010000098.1 GCA_023257525.1 Candidatus Nanopelagicales bacterium | reverse complement strand
AGCCATTCCAGCCGGACGATCCGAATCAATGCTCAAGTGTCCTGACTTACCTTGCGAGAAGTCAGTCATAAGTTTTGGGATTTCGCGCGGGATTCCTGCGCCCATCAAAATTGCATCGACGCCGGCAAGCATCGCGCCATAAAGCGCAGCCGGAGTTGCGGTCTGAAGTTTTTCTAGAAAGTTGATTCCAACTTTGCCGTTACCAGATTGCTTCGCCAGCCAAACTTCTACGAAGTTTGATGCCACAGCAAGTTGATCATGTTCTTTGTGAGCTTCAAGACTCAAGCGACGCATTGGGCGAAATGGTTTTCCCTGTCGGCCTTCTGGTTTGTAAAACTTTGCAAGAATTTCTTCGGCAACTTCTGGATAAGGAAAGTGTGCAAGCGCTTCTTGCATGTGGCCGCCTTCGTCACCATTTTGCAAGCGACGTGTTACGACGGTTTCTAACGCAGTACCTGAGACGACACCGAGTTGTCCCTCATTTGCCACAGTGCGAGCCAAGTACCAAGAAGATACTGCTGCACCCATGCCACCTTGAATAATTGGTGGCAAGCCCAGGTTGTTCATGAAGTCTCCAAACCTCTCGTTGGCTACGGTAACGTAACCTACGCTAGCGTAACCTACGCAACCGTAGGTTGGGGCTTAAACCACCAGATAATGGGTTTTTGAGCCAAATTTCTAGGAATTTAGGGATTCTGGCTGGATTTCAGCAGTTTCGGGCGTTTTTCCTTCGAGCTGGCGAACCGCTGGGACAGCCAACATTGCTGCCAGCACAGCTACAAATATGACGCCCATGGCAATCAGAGTTGTCGAAGATCCAAACTTTTCTGTCAACGGTCCGGCCACAATCAAACCGATCGGGGCTAGAGCCAGCGATCCAAATGCATCATAAGAAGAAACTCGGGAAAGCGACTCTCGTGGGATGTTACTTTGCATTGCGGTCTGCCAAAGCACCATGAAGAAATCCAATGCAATTCCGGCGAAGAATGCGCTGATCATAATTAGCGGAATCCAATTGGTCACGCCCATTGTCACGATCCAAGCAACAACTCCAAGTTGTGCTGTAAGACCAATCAGCAGTGGGTGCTTAGGTCGCACTTTTAGTGAAACTAAAACTCCGGCAATCATGCCGGCAGATAGTGCTGCCAAAATCCAGGACCAAGGTTTTGGCCCACCAAGTTCTTGCTCTGCGTGAACCGGACCTACTACTGCAAATACGCTTTCGAAAATCATTGCAATTATTGAATAGCCCGCAACAACTGCGACAACCCAACTTCTACTTGAGAATTCTTTCCAGCCATGCGCCAAGTCATCGTATACAGATGGTGAGTGCTCGGTTTGAACTCGAGTCTTTCCATATTTACGCAGCGTGAAAACCAGCAAGCCCGCAATCAAGAAACTAATTCCATCGGCAACCATTGCCCAGCCGGCACCAATTCCAGCCACAATGATTCCGCCTGCAACGGTTCCTGTTATGTTTGCGCCATTTGCACCCAGGGCAACAACAGAATTTGCAGACTGTAAATCGTCTTCGTCAACAATCTCTGGAATCAAACCTGCAAAAGCTGGCCACCACAATGCATTTAGCGAACCGCTTATGAAAGCGATGACTGCCAAGCTAAAAACCGTGGCGGTGCCATTAATCAGCATCACTCCATTGGCAATCACAAATGCGCTAAGTAGTACATCAGATGCACCAACTACCAATGCGCGAGGAAATCTATCTGCAAGCACGCCACCAAAAAGCATGAACAAAACCATGGGACCAAGTTGTGCCGCCATCACAATACTTAAGGACGAAGCAGTTGCATCTTCAAGTCCCAACACACCAAAGGCCAGTGCGATGGGGCCAAGACCATTTCCAAAATTTGAAATGATGCGAGCGATCAACAAAGTCTTGAATGCAGGTCGCAACCAAAGTCGCTTTAGATCAGCAAGCATGTTTATCGCACCGATAAATCAGTGTTCGCGTCGTTAACCCAATTGATCACACCTTGCCAAGGAGTCCAACCTTCTTCGACGGCAAAGTGTCCAGCACCTTGAACTAAAACGAATGGTAGATCTAACAGCGTGGCATAAGTAGCTTCGATTCCCTTTGGTAACCAGGGGTCTGCATCACTACCAACTAACAAGGTTGATTGGGCTGCCTTATGTGCAGCAGCCTTTACTCCAGGCGAGGAAAGGTCCATTTGAAAATCTGGAACTTCGCCGCATAAGTCTGGATCTGCTGGGGCAACCAACATAACTCGGGATGCTTGTTCCTTAAGAATGTCGCCTTGCGAAATGTGAAGCCAAGTTAGGCACCCAAGGGAATGTCCGAACACAATAAGTTCGCCATCGCCTGCTTCATTAAGCAGGTCGAGTTCGACTTTCAAAACCGCGAGCCACTTGGCCAAGCTAGGCAATTCGGTATCTGGCAACTGCGGATAGGCAACTATGTGACCTTCTTTACGCAGAGCTGTGGCTAACAGCCGATGCCAGTGGCCATCGGGGCGTTCGTTGCCCCAGCCATGAATGATCAATACCCGCTTCATGTATGCAACATTAGCGGTCGCTGCATAAGGTCTTCGCCGTAGAATAAAGAAATGGCTGAGTATCAAATTACCTATTGGCGTGACTTTCCTTCGATGGTTGTAGCCAGAAGTGGCGACGAAACCGTGAAAGTCTCGCTGGCAAGCCGATTTCAAGAAGCAATTGATGAAGCAGCTATGAGATTAGATGCTGCTGATGCAGATGCATATCTAGATGGTTGGATTCGAAGTGATTGGACTTCAACTGATGGCGAGCCCGCCGAAGTAGCTGAACGTATCAGCGCAGAACTCGAAAACACTCTTGACGAAACAGCACTACAAGCAATGCTCGACAAACTTTCCTAATAAAAGGGGTAGACATGGCAAACGTATATGAATGGCTAGATGCCGGTAACACACTTGTTGGTGATGGTGCCATGGGTACTGCGCTTCAGGATCTTGGTTTAACTGACGGTGGTGCTCCTGAGTTATGGAACGTTGACCAACCTGCAAAAGTCGCATCCGTTCTAGACGGCTATGCCGCTGCTGGTGCCAATCGCAATCGCCAATGCATCGCATTGTGTTTGACGTACAAAGTCAGCAGCTTGGTTCACATCCGTGAGTAACTGCTCACGCGTCATCGTACCTTCAGCACCATGACCATCTTCTTTGTCACCCTTCATGGTCTCGAGCGAACCGAGTACACCTAGCTCAGCCTCGACAGTCACTCCAATCGCATGTGAAAACTCAACGACTTTGCGCGATACCTCAACGTTATATTCATAGCTGGCGACAGATTTTCCATCAGCCATCAGTGAACCATCCATCATGACGGATGAAAATCCTGATTTGATCGCCGCCATACATACCGCAGGTGACTGACCATGATCCTGATGCATCACCACTGGGATATGCGGATACGCTTCGACGGCGGCTGAAATCAAATGACGCAGAAAAGCTTCACCCGCATATTTTCTCGCGCCTGCCGACCCTTGCATGATGACCGGCGCACCGACTTCGTCAGCTGCTGCCATGATGGCGGAGACTTGCTCAAGATTATTGACGTTAAAAGCCGGAAGGCCATAATTGTTTTCGGCAGCGTGGTCGAGCAACTGACGAAGTGATACAAGTGCCATGTCAAAGTCTCCTGAATAAGTTCAATTAGTAAGTATAAAAATTAAAAGCAAAATTAAATGCACAATCAAATACAGAAATAAGCGTAACCCTATAAATTAGCGATCACCAATCTTGGTGATCTTCAACGCATTAGTGCCACCGGTCTGACCCATAGGTTCACCCCAGGTCATAATGACCATGTCATCTTTTTTAACCAAGCCGCGCGCTAACAATAATTCTTCGGCAGCTTTCAACACTGACTCACGATCATTGGCGTCAGGTTTAAGT
>JALRCB010000097.1 GCA_023257525.1 Candidatus Nanopelagicales bacterium | reverse complement strand
AAATCGTGCCATCAATTCCGATTAGGAACTCGCAAGTTCCAGCACCAACATATTTTGCTTCTTTCATGATGGCTTTGCTAGATGCGTAAAGTTCATCAATCTGCGCCTGTGACAAGAATGGCGCTGGAGCTTCTTCAACAAGTTTTTGGTGACGACGTTGCAGTGAGCAGTCGCGAGTTGAAACGATTACTACGTTTCCATGTTCGTCAGCTAGGCATTGAGTCTCAACGTGACGTGGGTTGTCTAGGTAACGTTCAACGAAACATTCGCCGCGACCAAACGCAGCAATAGCTTCGCGGACTGCTGAATCAAAAAGTTCTGGAATTTCTTCTAGGTTGCGGGCAACCTTAAGTCCACGTCCGCCACCACCGAATGCAGCTTTGATGGCAATCGGCAGGCCATGCTTCTTAGCAAAGGCAACAACTTCTTTACTGTCTTTAACTGGATCAGGAGTTCCTTGAACTTGCGGCGCGCCAGCCCGAGAAGCGATGTGCCGTGCCGAAACTTTGTCACCTAAATCGCGAATTGCTTGTGGCGGTGGGCCAATCCAAATCAAGCCAGCATCAATTACTGCCTGAGCAAATTCGGCATTCTCGGAAAGGAAACCGTAACCAGGGTGAACTGCATTGGCTCCAGATTTTTTAGCAGCATCAATGAGTTTTTCAATTACTAGGTAGCTCTCAGCTGCACTACTGCCACCAAGTGCAAATGCTTCATCAGCAGCTTTTACGTGCTGAGCATCACGATCAGGATCGGCATAAACTGCAACACTGGCAATGCCAGAGTCAGCGCAGGCGCGGGCTACGCGAATCGCAATTTCGCCACGATTAGCAATTAGAACTTTTTCAATCTTGCGACTGGTGCCCACTTAAACTCCTAGAACGGCCTTTGGTCTCTCAAGTCTATAAGTCCCAAAGTTGGGTCCATTCAATGCTCATATCCTTGGCGAATTCTCGAAGTAAAGCCAAAGATATCCCGCCAACAGCTGGACTATCACCAGTCATTTTGGTTATGAAGGCCGCAGATTTACCTTCATGTGTAAAACCACCAGCTACTGAAAGTGGTTCTCCGGTATTTACGTAGGCGGTGATCTCGTCATCAGAGATGTCTGCAAATTCTACTTTGGCGCCAGCCACACCACTTCTGACTTGCCCACTAACTAAATCCATAACCCAGTGACCGGTATGCAGGTATCCAGATTTTCCGCGCATACCTTTCCAGCGAGCTATCGCAACATCAGGACTTCCCGGTTTACCAAATGACTGGCCTTCAAACTCGAGCATCGAGTCCGCTGCAATCACCAAGAGATTTCGATTCTCGGTGACCGTTATTTCCTTGACCACCGCTTCACCTTTTGCGGTTGCCAGTGCTACGCAAAGATCAGCGGTATTGATTGGACTTAACTTTGTTGCGATTGCATCTTCATCGACATGACTCACTTGAACTAACGGCGTGATGCCAGCATTCAGCAAAAGCGAATAACGAGATGTTGATGCTGAGGCAAGTAAAACAGTGCGAGACATTTATCTACTAACGCTAAAGATTTAGTACGGATGAGGCAGGGCAGAGCGGCGCCAAGTTCCTGCACCATGCTCAAATGATTTGCGCACGCCACGATGGGCTGCATTCCATTCCGGACGCAACTGCGAGCGCTTACTTGCCAAACTTGCCGCTGCTGCTTGCGCAGTAATCACCATGAGTACTGCAGCCAACTCTTCATCCGTTGGCTGGCCGCGTACGACTTTAATTTCCTGACTCACAGTGGGATATTTCCATGCTTCTTTGGAGGCAAAATTTGACGCTTGCCACGTAAGGAACGAAGTGCGCGAATTACCATTACGCGAGTTTCGCTCGGCACAATTACTCGGTCAATGTATCCGCGCTCAGCTGCGATATATGGATTGGCAAACTTGTCGTCATATTCCTGAAGTAGACGTGCGCGCTCAGCTTCTGGATCTTTAGCATCAGCTAATTCCTTGCGGTAAAGCACGTTTACTGCACCTTGCGCACCCATAACAGCAATCTGGGCACTTGGCCAAGCCAAGTTAATGTCAGCACCAAGATGCTTGGATCCCATAACGTCGTAAGCGCCACCGTAAGCCTTGCGAGTAATGATTGTCACCAATGGGACAGTTGCTTCGGCGTAGGCATAAAGCAATTTTGCACCGCGACGGATGATGCCCTGCCATTCTTGATCAGTTCCAGGTAAGAATCCTGGTACATCGACCAAAGTAATGACTGGCACATTGAATGCGTCACAAGTTCGGACGAATCGAGCAGCTTTTTCGCTGGCATCGATATCAAGCGTTCCGGCAAACTGCATTGGCTGACTCGCAACAACACCAACTGGGCGACCTTCGACGCGACCGTAGCCACAAATGATGTTTGGTGCGAATAGCGCTTGGGTTTCCAAGAACTCACCATCATCAACAATGGTCTCAATCACCTTATGCATGTCGTATGGCTGATTTGGCGAATCCGGAATGATGGTGTCGAGCAACAAATCTGCTTCGGAGATTTCCATGTCCGCTTCAATGTCTAGGTATGGAACTTCATCCATGTTGTTACTTGGTAGGAACGACAGAAGGTTCTTTACATATTCCAAAGCATCATCTTCGTCTGATGCCATGTAGTGAGCTACGCCTGATTTGGTGTTATGAGTACGGGCGCCACCTAAGTCTTCGAATGCAACTTCTTCACCAGTAACAGTTTTGATAACTTCAGGTCCTGTAATAAACATGTGTGAAGTTTGATCAACCATCACAATGAAGTCCGTTAATGCAGGGGAGTAAACTGCGCCACCTGCACATGGGCCAAGCACTAAAGAAATTTGTGGGATAACACCAGATGCATGTGCATTGCGCTTAAAGATTTCGCCATATAGTCCAAGCGAGAAGCAACACCTTCTTGAATGCGTGCGCCACCGGAATCGTTGATGCCGATCATTGGCACGCCGGTCTTAAGTGCCAAGTCCATTACCTTGCAAATTTTTTCACCGAAGACTTCACCAAGTGAGCCACCGAAAACTGTGAAGTCTTGCGCAAACACACAGACTTGGCGACCATCGATAGTTCCGTAACCGGTAATAACACCATCACCGTAAGGACGGGATTTTTCCATGCCAAAGTTATGGGAACGATGTCGAGCTAAGCCATCGATTTGCTGGAACGAACCCTCGTCTAAAAGACGCTCAATCCGCTCCATTGCGGTTAGCTTGCCGCGGGCATGCTGCTTGTCTACGGCCTCAGAACGGCGACTGGCTGCATCGTTGCGACGCTCCTCGAGATCTGCGATCTTTCCAGCAGTTGTATGGATGTCGATCCCATTCTTTGCGGTTTCGGCGCTCACTTGTTCCTCCGTACTAGTCCTTCGCCTACCCTAGCGATGTGGATATAAAAGATGTGAAACGCGGGCGTCCAGCGCTTGATCCTGATCTCATATTAAGTGAGTTAGCCAAGACTTCCTCGAAATGGCTCGATATCAAGGTCTTTGCCCAAGTTGAGTCAACTAATGACCTTGCCATTTCACAGTTATCTAACAACCCCAACGAATCAGTGTTCGCAATTACAGCAGACGAACAACTCAAAGGCCGTGGCCGATTGCAGCGTGAATGGCATAGTCCATTTGGTGCAGGTATTGCACTTAGCGTTGCTGTCCCCACAGAAATATTCAGTTGTGAAGTGTCAGCTATTCCACTGCTAGTCGGAATTGCAGCCAACAATTGCCTAAAGAATCTGGGCGCCAACGCCAAGTTGAAGTGGCCTAATGATTTGATGATTGAAACGGATTCTGCAGAACAAAAAAAGATTGGCGGGATTCTGGTTCAACGCCAAGGCGATCATGTAGTTATCGGAATCGGAATTAACACTGATCTTGAAGTTGACGAATTACCGACTGAAGCCGCAACTTCACTTTCCTTGCTTGATATCA
>JALRCB010000096.1 GCA_023257525.1 Candidatus Nanopelagicales bacterium | reverse complement strand
CGCCAGCTTCATCACTCATGCGGAACATGGCGATAGCGCGACAGCGAATCAATACGCCAGGGAAAGTCGGTTCTTCAATAAGCACTAAAGCGTCTAATGGATCGCCATCTTGGCCAAGCGTGCCTTCGATGTATCCATAATCGCGTGGGTAACGAGTTGCGGTGAAAAGCATTCGGTCCAGGCGCAGACGACCAGTTTCGTGGTCAACTTCATACTTGTTGCGGCTGCCACCAGGAATCTCTACTAATACATCAAACTCAAGTGCCATGATGACCCGCCATTTCTTTATTTCCACTTACTCTTGTTAGTGATTACTCAATCTTAGATGTAAACGATAAATACCCCTATTCAAGGAGGCTCTTCATTATTCGTCGAAGCCTGCTTGCACTTGCGTTGCTCATTGGTGGCATTGGAATATCCTCAAACTCCACTGCCGAAACTATTGACATTGTTCCACCGGCTCCAGCACAAATCGGAATCCTGCAACCTGCAACTGTTGCAGCTGAAATTGATTCAGCGATTGTCACGAAAATTGTTCAAGAAGAACTTGTTGACCCTCGCCTCGGTGGCGGAGTTACTGCATTTGTAATCGATGCAAACTCAGGAAAGGTATTGGTTGACATCAACGGTCAGCAAGCGATGATTCCAGCTTCGACCTTAAAGATCTTTACTGGTATCGCCGCAATGAATGTGTTGGGCGCGCAAACTAGATTCGAAACGGTTGTTAAGCGCGAAGGTAATCAACTGACAATCATTGGCGGCGGCGATCCAACTTTAGTTTCGCAAACTCCAGAGAATTGGCGAGGCAAACCACCCGGTTCAGAACAACCGCCATCGCTTGATCAACTTGCAGACTTAGCGGTTGTTGCAATTGGTCCAACACCCGAAGCGTTCGTTGTGAATTTTGATGACTCACTTTTTGAATCTCCGAAAGCACATTCAACTTGGCCAGATCAATATCTTCGAACTGGGGAAGTAGCGCCAGCCCAAGGCTTGATTATGGATTTTGGAATTAATGATTACGAAGCAGTTATGAAAGACCCAGCGAAATCTGCTGCTCAATATTTTGCTAACGCATTAACAGCACGTGGAATTCCAGCGACCTTAGGTGAAAGAAAAGTTGCTGGGGATACGGCATCCGTTTTAACAAGCATCAAGTCCGCAACTGTCACCGACATTGTGGAGCGAATGATTACAACGAGCAATAACACCATGGCTGAATTTTTGGCACATCACATTGGTGGTGCCAATGGTGAGTACACATACGAATCAGGTGCCAAAGCAACCACGGAAGCATTGACGGCAGCACAAATTGATTTAACTGGAGTCACGATTCTTGATGGTTCAGGCTTGAGCCGCTCTAATCAAGCCAGTGCTAAATCCATAGTTTCAGCGCTGAGCTATGCCAGTAAGACGGATGGTCCGGCCTGGACAAATTTGAGTGGCTTACCCGTGGCGGGAATCTCCGGAACTTTGGTGGATCGATACGACGAGGGCGAACCAGGGCGTGGCACAGTTCGCGCGAAAACTGGAACGCTCTCCAAAGTCGTTGCACTTTCTGGAACTCTTGTTAATGCAAGTGGCGACGTACTGATTTTCACTTTCATTGCCAATGAAGTGCCAAGTGGAACTAAACAAGGCGAAGCAGCTCTCGATGAAGTCGTTAAAGCACTCGTGCAATGTGGTTGTCGTACTCCGTAGGTTCAAAGTTGCGTAGAGTCAGAACATGATCAACCTGGAACTTCGACAAGGCTTAATTGCCAATCTTGCCGATTTAGAAGCAGGCGATCTGATTTTTGTTGGCTGTAGTGGTGGCGCTGACAGTTTGGCGTTAGTTAAATGTGCTGTGCATGTAGGCAAAGAGAAGACAATCTCCGTCGGAGCGATCGTCATTGATCACCAAATTCAAGCGGACTCAGCAAAGACTGCCCAAGCAGCAGCTGATGCAGCGCGAGAACTTGGCGCCGATCCAGTTCTAATCGTGAATGTTGTTGTTGCTACTGGCTCGGGCTCAGGTGGCATGGAAGCAGCAGCCCGCAATGCTCGGCGAACTGCATTTGGAAATGTAGCGAAAGAACACGGGGCAAAAGCCGTATTGCTTGGTCACACTTTGGAAGATCAAGCCGAAACTGTGTTGCTTGGGTTGGCTCGTGGATCAGGTGCGCGTTCACTTTCCGGAATGCGAGCAATTGAAGGAATTTATCGTCGGCCATTCCTGGGAATCGATCGAGCAATTGTGAGAGCAGAAGTGAGCGACCTAAAGGTTTTTGAAGATCCACATAACAGTGACAGCAAGTTTTCTCGGGTTCGCGTACGAAATACGATCCTGCCAATGTTAGAAACCGAACTTGGTCCAGGTGTTACCCAAGCACTAGTGCGAAGTGCTGATTTATTGCGCGATGACGCCGACGCGCTTGATGCGCTAGCTCGGTTTGAAATTACGCGAGTTGGCGACGATGTGAATTTGATTGGCGCATTGCCTCGGGCAATTCGATCCAGAGTTATCCGCCAACTGGCAATCTCGAACGGATGCCCAATCAATGACTTAACCAGGGATCATGTGCTGGCAATCGATGCCTTGATTACAAACTGGCACGGGCAAGGTGCGCTAAATCTGCCAGGCGGTGTCAACGTCGAAAGACGACATGAAAGACTTACGTTCTATCAGCCATAGAAATCTGGGAGCAATGCGTGGACGCAGCACAAATTGGAAATGAGTTAACCAGCATCGTTTTGACGACAGAGCAAATCGATACCCGAATTCGTGAGATTGCTGCCGAGATTGATAAAGACTACGCAAGTGCCGAAAAGCCAGTTCTTATGGTTGGCGTGCTTAAAGGCGCAGTAATGGTGATGGCTGATTTAGCTCGCGCGGTTTCAATTCCTGTTGAGTTTGATTTCATGGCCGTTTCTTCTTATGGCTCAGGCACAAAGTCCAGTGGTGTTGTTCGCATCATCAAGGACCTCGACATTGATTTAGCAGGCCGCGACGTTTTGATCGTCGAAGATATTTTGGACTCAGGTCTAACGCTTTCTTGGTTAATCAAGAACTTAAAGTCACGTAATCCAAAGTCCGTTGAAGTTATGACCATGATGCGTAAGCCAGATGCAATCAAGGTTGAAGTTCCAGCAAAATACATTGGCTTCGATATTCCAAACGAATTCGTTGTTGGCTTTGGACTTGATTATGCCGAGAAGTATCGCAACCTTCGTGAAGTTGGCGTTCTAGCTCCGCACGTTTACGGCGGAGAATAAAAAAAAGACCCCTCGCGTACCCGAAAGAGCACGCTTATCCTTGCTGCCTTCCGGCCCTGGGGAGGTTCACAGGATTACGCCACGCGAGGGGCTGTTTCTAATTCTAGTTAGATAATTACTCGCTTGATTTCGCCTTCAAATTGGCATTCGAATATGTATCTTGCAAGCGGTTGTAAAGCGCATCGAACCATCCGTCTTGTTCTAAGCCGGTTCGGTTTCGGAAATTTAATCCACCTGGGGTCTCGTGTTCAACTGGCAAGTGCGGGATTTCGGCATCAGTTGCGGCTTGTCCTTCAATTGCTAGACCTTCCAGCAGAGATCGAACATATTGCGATGCGGTGTCATGATCAATGCCGTTATCTTCCGTCCACTTCATAACCGTGTTTTGAATAGTGAAGTAAGTCGACATAACTGCCGAGGTAATACTTAGAATTCGAATCTTTGTTTCGTCTTCCATGATTACGATGTCACCAAGGCCGGCAAATTCGCGAACCACATCAGGATGCGATGGGCAAATAACTAATGGACCTTTGTGATGAACAATTGCTGGCAGTGGGATTAGTTGACTTACCTGAGTTGCTGGTGCAGTTAGCTTTGCGATTCCGCTTGGTGGAGTACCAGCAATAAAGCTCGCAATGATTTGATCTTCCCGAAAAGTTAGATCTGCAAGTGCTTCATCAACTTGGTTGGGCAACATGCT
>JALRCB010000095.1 GCA_023257525.1 Candidatus Nanopelagicales bacterium | reverse complement strand
CATTGATCGCAGCGCGCTATTGCATCAGCTGGCATTTTTCGAATTTGATCAATTTCTTGGGCATCAATTGTGATGTGACAACCCTGGCAGGAACCACGATGAATCAATGCCGCACCAACACCACCCTGATCCGCGCGAATCTTGTCATAAAGTGCGATCAAATCTGCCGGCAAGCCATTTGCGATTTCCGTGCGCTGGCTCGTGAGCGAATTAACTTCAAAATCAATGTCAGCAAACAAGTCGTCTCGAGTCCGAGCAAGGGCTGCAAGCTTTTCAGTAGTTTCAATTTCACTTGCCTGTAATTCAGTCACTGCCTGCTGGGCATTTTCATATGCCTGCATGATTTCAAGTTCAATGTCTTCAAGTTCTGCCTGACGCTTGGCCAAGGTTCCAATTTCGTGCTGCAAGCTTTCGAGTTCTTTGGCTGCAGATACTGCGCCGGAATCTAAGCGCTCTTGATCGCGCCGAGCCCGCGCTACAACTTGGTCGACATCGGCTTCAGCCTTCAACTGATTTAGTTTCAGATCTGAAGCTTCGGTTTGAGCAGCAACCAGACGCATCTTTATTGAGCCAAGTTTGACTTCTAAATCTTGGGCGGCGGCAATCTCAGGTAGTCCTGCTCGCTTATGCGCCAGCTGTAGGAGCTTGGTGTCAAACCCCTGCAAGTCCAGCAAGGCTTGTTGCTGGTCGGGGCTTGCAGTAACGGCCATTTTTTGCTCCCAGATTTGTTTAGTTATTCAACTAACAAAGCCAGACTACCTCTTGCGCTGCAGGGATTAAGCAACTGCCAGCGAGGTCTTTGCAAGTCCCATCCAGTATCCATCGATAACGATGTCAGGAGAAACATTTACATCTGAGGCTGCACCAAGAGTTACAAAGATCGGCGATAAGTGCTCCACAGTTGGATGCGCATACGGCATACCTGGGGCTAGTTCCTTGAAGTTCATCAAGGTGTCAATGTCATTTCGAGCAATTGCTTCCTGTGCCCAACGATCAAATTCCACACTCCAAGAAGGCGCGGTGGCTTCGATTCTAAAGTCACGAAGATAAGGCAGGCCGTGAGTTAGAAATCCACTTCCCACAATCAAAACGCCATGTTCTCGAAGTGGGGCAAGTCGTTTACCGAGTTCAAAAAGTTTGGCTGGATCATGAGTTGGGATAGACATCTGCAGCACGGGAATGTTGGCTTCTGGATACATAACCATTAGTGGCACGAATGCGCCATGATCCAAACCACGATTTGGTTGATCTGCGACGGATTGGTGATCCGGCAAAACACTCTTAACCAGATCTGCAAGTGCTTTTGCATCTGGAGTTTGATATTGCAGTTGATAATATTTTGGATCAAAGCCTCCAAAGTCATAAACCAGAGGGGTTCCAAAATCAGTTGCACCGAGAGTTAGTGGAGCACTCTCCCAGTGCGCCGAAACGATCAGAATTGCTTTTGGCCTGACGAACTCAGTTGCCAAGTTTGCAAGCTCCCCACTCCAAATCGGATCATCAAGAAGTGGTGGTGCTCCGTGGCCAATGTATAGCGCCGGCATCTTTAAGTCTTGAGACAGATTCACGATAACCTCTAAAGTAGTTTAACTTTCAACTATCGTATCACATGCGTTTCGCTAGTCGAAGAACTAGGCAGCTTGTTCCCAGCGCTCGTGTCTGATGTTGAACGTAGAAGCCATTAATTCAAAATCTGAATCATTGTGGACAATTACAATTTCCTCGTTGGTCAAGGCAAGTACTGCGATCATGCAATCTACGACACTTTTAACAGTCTTACCCTGCCAATAAAGTTGCCTTCTAATTTCACCTGCACTTCGAAAGTTATGCAAGGTATCAAATTCCAATGAGGCGAAACGGTCGATGAATTCATTAATCGCTAGGACTTCGTGCTTTCGAGCGCCCGCAAGCAGCTCCATGGCTACCGGTTCGCACATAACTATCGAACTACCCTTTTTCGTCAGAGCACTCATGCGCTCGCGAGTAACCGAATCACCCTTGAGCACGTTTACCCAAACGCTCGTATCAACGAGATATCTAGTTACCACTTTGGGACCTCATCTGTGAAGATGCCGTCTTCTGGTCCATCCCAGCCAATACCGAAAATGCTGTCGATCAACTTCATCTGGTCCGTCTCTTCAACCAATCGGCGTAGAGCCATTTCCACTGCACTCCTTTTAGTTGGCAGGCTAAATCGATTCATCACAATTTCCACCAGCTCGTCATCGAGATCTATATTCGTCCGACTCATACACATAGCATACACCTAACGTGTGTAAATCTGGCTTAGGCAAAAAAATACCCCCTTGCGGGGGTATTTCCATTGCAGTGGGCGCTAAGGGACTCGAACCCCTGACCCTCTCGGTGTAAACGAGATGCTCTAGCCAACTGAGCTAAGCGCCCTACGTGCTTCCCTACCTTATCTAAGGTTTGGAAAAGTTAGAAATCGAATGTGGGTATAAAAAGACCACAGCCGGTGAGTCTCGGGTCTACACCGGCCGTGGCATCTCAATTTCACACCTAGTTCGACAAGTCCGCATCTTTTAGCAAACTGACCGAATTTAAAGGGCTGCTAGCGCCTGCTTGTATTCATCGGTATTGCGGGCATCGCCTGGACCATTAACTACTGACCAGCGCAGGATTCCTGCCTTGTCGATAACGAAGGTTCCGCGCATTGAAAAACCTCTTGGCTCAAAGAATGAACCGTAAGCCTTTGAAACTTCGCCGTGTGGCCAGAAGTCAGACAGCAACGGGTAATCAAAGTTTTCTTGTTCTGCGAAAACTTTAAGTGATGCAGAGGTATCGCATGAGATTCCAAGGACCTGAACATCATCGCTAACAAAAGCTGGGCTCTGATCACGAATTTCACAAAGCTCGCCTGTGCAAATTCCAGTGAATGCCATTGGGTAGAAAACTAGAACGACGTTCTTCTTGCCACGGAAATCCGAAAGCTTCACATCTTCACCGAATTGATTCTGAAGGGTGAAATCTGGGGCTTCTTGGCCAACTTCTAACGACATGTTTTACTCATTTCATTTTTGGATTTTGTTTTTAAATCGAAGTGTTTAGCGGCGGGATTTTGGTGCAACTAACCGAGTGCCCTGCCAGTCCGGTGCTGCATTTATGTTGCTCGTTGCTTGCAATCCAGATGTTGGCGCAGCGTCTGCAATATCTTCAGGTTCAACGTGACCATCTCGACCTGGCTTTGGCGTCATCAACCAAATAACGCCGTTATCTGCCAATGGACCCAAGGCATCTACTAGCGCATCTACGAGATCGCCATCCTCATCGCGCCACCAGAGAAGTACTGCATCAACAACGTCATCGTAGGTTTCGTCAACCAATTCAGAGACAGATGCGATTGCATCGGAAACTGATTGATCGCAATCAACATCGAATCCGAGCTCTTGGACTACGAGTCCTTCGCCTAACCCAAACTTGCCAGCCAACCCCGCGAGGGTGCCTTCTTGTGAACTCACAGTCTTAGTCCACCTGAGTAATGGCCAAAAGGCAACTGCAAACCCCAAATTGCCCGATATTGATTTCCTGCCAAATAGGACTCGACTTAGGCGAAGGCTTGGACATCAGACACAATAGGAGGTGAAATAGCCGTTCCTAAGCAAGGCAGGTAACTAACCGTGACCACCACACCAGATCGGGATTCGCTGATTGCTGGCGGTCTACCTACCCAGTACGTAGATGTAAATCCTGAAGAAACTCGGGAATGGATCGAGTCACTAGATGCCTTAATCGCAACACATGGTGAACAACGCGCCCGTCACATCATGCTGTCACTGCTTCGTCACTCTTCCGAAAAGAATGTGGGCGTCCCAAGTCTTCGTAGCACTGACTACATCAACACCATTCCACCAGAACGCGAACCTGCATTCCCTGGTGATGAATTTATTGAACGACGTATTCGGGCATACATTCGCTGGAATGCTGCAATGACCGTACATCGTGCTCAGCGCCCTGGCATCGGTGT
>JALRCB010000094.1 GCA_023257525.1 Candidatus Nanopelagicales bacterium | reverse complement strand
TAACTTAAGGCACAATAAAAATCCCCCCAGCTTTTCAGCTGGGGGGATTTTAGTTATTAATTATTAATGTACGCCTTCAGATGATGCATATGATGAGTCATCTGCTGCGCTCTTTAGGCGAGCAATCTTGTAGATTGTCAGACCGAAGAGACACTTAGCAAGGATGTCAGCAACGGTGTAACCGACCTGACGACCAACGAAGGCATTTCCGCCATCTACGCCAATTAGTGGCAATAGGTAGGAGATTGGGTAGACACCCCAGGTTGCAATAAGAAGCAAGCGAAGACGCTTTACTGTTGCTGCAACTTCAGATGGCTGTGATTCAAGCGTCTTGGTCAACTCTACGAACAAGATGTAAAGGATGTACAAGAACGGAATTGAAGAAAGTCCGCCCCAGATTGCCTTTGTTGCCATGTCTGCAGAAACTTCACCTGGGTAACCAAGGATGATCATTGCTGTTGCAGCTGGAACAAGACGATTTAGTAGTGATTGCTGTACTGAGCGAGCTAGTGCAAGTACTGCGATGGTTTCCATAAGCAAAAGTGGAACAGTTAGTAACCAGTCAACGTAGCGGTATGCTTCGTTGAAAACTTCGCCACCAGCATGAGCTGACTTGAATGAATCGTAGATTCTCCAGTAGTGGTAAAGCGCAATCAGGGTTACAGTTCCTGAGATTACGATTGCCTGGCGGTACTTTGGAAGTACGCGGGCCTGGGCTAGATATAGGTAAATTGTCGTGGCAAGCATTGCTGCGAAACCAAGTGACAAGAATCCACTGACAACCATGTATTGATCAGCTGTCAGGGTCGTTACATCATAGATACCATCCATGAAGTGTTGCTCCTTTTATTGGGAACTGCCGAATCAGTTCGGATTTAATGCTGCGCGCGCAGCATTTTGGTGCTGTCCCTAGCCTGCCCCTGCCAATGCTCAGTTGCAACCAAAACACGCAATAAAAACCCGCTAATATTGAAAAACCATGATTTGAGGAGAAATATCCGAATATGTTGAGTATTTCTCAAGCGCTGATTGATCAAATGGTGGCGCACTCCAGGAAAGACCATCCAGACGAGGCTTGTGGCGTGATTGCAGGGCCGGCTGGATCAGATGCGCCCACTCGATTCATCCCAATGGTTAACGCTGCCAGATCTCCTACTTTTTATGAGTTCGATTCAGCGGACCTGCTTAAGCTATACCGCGAACTTGATGCCAACGACGAAGATCCTGTTGTCATTTATCACTCACATACTGCAACTGAGGCCTATCCATCCCGCACGGATGTGGCTTATGCATCAGAACCATTCGCGCATTATGTTTTAATTTCGACCAGAGAAACTGGCAATCAGGATGGCCCGTACGAGATTCGTTCTTATCGAATTGTTGATGGTGAAATAACTGAGGAAGAAATCTCCATCAATTAATTAAGCCCAGAGTTGTCCATCGAGGGCTTCAGATGCTTGCTCAACAGTTCCTTCGTACGCACCGGTTGAAAGATACTTCCAGCCACCATCACAAACGATAAAAACGATGTCTGCTTTTTCGCCAGCTTTTACCGCCTTAGTAGCCATTCCAAGTGCAGCATGCAAAATTGCGCCTGTTGAAATACCAGCAAAAATACCTTCACGGTTCAGCAGCTCTCGAGTGCGGGCAACTGCTTCAAGCGGACCAACTGAAAATCTGGTTGTTAAAACTTCTTCGTCATAAAGTTCAGGAATGAATCCTTCATCGATGTTTCGCAGGCCGTAAACAAGTTCGCCATAGCGTGGCTCGGCAGCAACGATTGCCACATCTGGCTTGTGTTCGCGAAGGTAACGCCCAGTTCCCATTAATGTGCCGGTAGTGCCAAGTCCGGCAACAAAGTGAGTGATAGTTGGGCAGTCAGCCAGAATCTCCGGTCCAGTAGTTCTGTAGTGCGCATCAGCGTTGGCTGGATTTCCATATTGGTAAAGCATCACCCAGCTTGGATTCTCAGCCGCTAAATTCTTGGCAACTCGGACCGCTTCGTTTGAGCCGCCGGCAGCAGGCGAGTATCTGATTTCAGCGCCCCACATATTCAAAAGCTGAGTTCTTTCCGGCGAAGTATTCTCGGGCATCACACAAATCAATTTGTAGCCCTTTAGGCGCGAGGCCATAGCTAGCGAAATTCCGGTGTTGCCACTTGTTGGCTCCAAGATTGTGCAACCAGGAGTAAGCGTGCCATCGGCTTCAGCAGCTTCGATCATGGCAATTGCTGCTCGGTCCTTGATTGACCCAGTTGGATTTCGATCTTCTAGTTTTGCCCAAAGTCGAACGTCAGCAGATGGCGAAAGATTTGGCAAGCCGACTAAGGGAGTATTTCCAACCGATTCGAGCAACGAGTCATAGCGCATAGTTAACTTTAGCCACCAGCAACGGCAGGCAAGACAGTAACTGAATCGCCTTCAGACACAGGTGCGGCAAGGCTTCCAGTGAATCTGACATCTTCGTCATTGATGTAGATATTTACGAAACGTCGTAGTTTTCCATCTTCAATTAAGCGACCAGCGATTCCCGGAAACTGAGTTTCTAGGTCTGCTATGACTTGCTCCAGAGTCTCACCGGTAGCTGAGACCGAGCGCGCATTGTTTGTGTAACTACGCAGAATGGTCGGGATACTTACGGCAACAGACATGTTTAACGCTTTCAAAAGAGTGGATATCTAAGTGTAAATCAATATTCTTAACACTTCTTGTTGAGTATATTCTGCAGGATTTATGCACTAAGTGCTGGCGTGCGTTTCACTGTTGCGAATACTTTGCAACAGTTAGCGGGTACTCAACCACTGTTTCGCGCTATTCGAGCGGATAAGGAAAATCACCAGCAGGTTTAGGCCAATTGTGACCACACCAAGTGGCATTCGAAACAATCCAAACAGGCAATTGATGATAGAAATCGTGTAGATCATAACCAGAGCGAACTGAGATTTATTGAAAAGTTCTCTGAGGATCCAAATGAAAACAAATCCAAATGCAATGCAGGCAACACCGGCTATTACAAGTAGTTGAGTCGGAGCGCCATTTGGAGTTGTTGGTACTTCGATGCCTTGCAGAAGCTGGGGAGCTAGTGAAAGCACCAGGCCAATCACAAAATTGAATATCGCACCAATAGCAATAAGAGTTGCTGCAATCAGGATAGATATGGGTGCATTGCGCAATTTAATCACTCTGTCAGATTACTCTTAAGTGGTGAATGATCGCTCAATAGGTGTTATGGATTCAGGCGTTGGTGGCTTGACCGTAGTTCGAGCGATTTTAGATCAATTGCCAAATGAGCCGGTCATCTATGTTGGCGACACCGCACACGGTCCCTATGGTCCTAGACCAATTGCGCAAGTAAGAGAACTTGCTTTGGATGTCTTGGACGCCTTAGTTGAGCGCGATGTAAAGATGCTTGTGATTGCATGTAACTCGGCAAGTGCTGCCATGCTGCGCGATGCTCGAGAGCGATACTCAATTCCAGTTGTAGAAGTAATTCAGCCTGCAGTTCGACGCGCTGTTAGCGCAACTCGATCTGGGCGAATCGGTGTGATTGGAACACAGGCGACCATCACAAGCGAGGCGTATGCAGATGCCTTTGCAGCTGCGCCACATGTTGAAGTTACTTCACAGGCTTGCCCAAGATTTGTTGAGTTTGTTGAAGCGGGAATCACAAACGGCAAAGAGTTAACCGAAATCGCACGCGAGTATTTGCAACCAGTTTTGAGCCAGGACATTGACACGTTAGTTCTTGGTTGCACCCACTATCCATTGCTCACTGGCGTAATTTCAATGATTGCTGGCGACAAAGTGACACTGGTATCGAGCGCAGAAGAAACTGCGAAAGATGTTTATCGAATTTTGGTGGAGCAAGATTTAATCAGAAACCCAAATCTGCCACCACCAACTCATGAGTTCCTGGCAACGGGTGATTCGTTCACGCATCTCGCGAGAAGATTCCTAGGCCCTGAAGTTCTGGAAGTAACTTCGCTTAAG
>JALRCB010000093.1 GCA_023257525.1 Candidatus Nanopelagicales bacterium | reverse complement strand
TTACAACATCGCGCGAACTTGGTATGGCAGTAATTGACGAAGTAAAGCGTCAGTTAGGCGAACTCTCCACGGAATACATTGCTGGTCCAGCTTGGCGTGATTACGGAACCGTCTACTTGGTAAAGACTCCAGATGATGCAATCGAAGTTATGGATACTTTGGCACCTGAGCATTTAGAAATTCTGACTGGCGACAACGACTACTACCTAAAGCACTTAAAGAACTATGGCTCATTGTTTATCGGTGAATGGTCCACAGTTTCTTATGCCGACAAGGGAACCACTGGTACTAATCACGTGCTTCCAACCGGTGGTGGCGCGAAGTACACATCAGGTTTGTCAGTCGGTCGCTTCCTAAAGCCAGTGACTTACCAAACATCAACTCGCGAATCTACAATGCAAGTTGCTCCGCATAACTCAGCAATTGCTGGGTTTGAAGGAATGGCTGCTCATAAGGCAACAGCCGATCTTCGAATTGAGTTGCTAAACGCCGGCAAGTAAGTCTAAAAACTAAAGCCCGCTTTCACATCAGAAAGCGGGCTTTAGTTTTGTCTTGCTATAAATCAATGCGAGTTCCGATTGTGATCACTCGGTCATAAGGCAATCCATAGAACTCAGTTGGTGCAACTGAGTTGCGATGCAAGATTTCAAATAGCGCTTCGGTTCGGTGTCCTAGCGAACCAGTATTAGAAGCTAAGAAGTGTCGCTCGGATAAGTAGTAAGTAGCTGTCTTTTCTTTCTCGCCAAGGACTTCGCGTTCCAAGACTGCTGGAACGTTAATACTTTCCATATATCCAGCGTGAATTGTTACTCGACACAAGCGATCTGAAATGTGATCGCAAAGTGCTGGAGTCGAACTGATTGGTTGAGTATCTGACTTGACCGTTACAACAACAACTTCTTCAGGCAGCGAATGCATTACGGTAACGTGCGAAATCAAAGCAGCAGGAACCATTTCGGCTGGTGATGCCATAAAGATTGCGATGCCTGGAACGCTAGCAATTTCCCCAGTTTCAAGTCCTTGGTAGATATCTTGCCAAGTGCGAGTTGATTCACGCATTCTCCGGTTTAAGGCTCGGTTACCTGCGCGCCAAATCGCCATCACTGCGAAGACCAAGGCGCCTAGAGCAATTGGCACCCAACCGCCATCAAGGATGTGAGATGAGGTGCCAATCAAAAAGCTGATGTCTACGATCAAGAACGTGATTGTTAGTGGCAAAACTTTGTAAAGCGGCCATTCCCAAACTTCGCGGGCAACTATGTGGAATGCAAAAGTTGTAATTGCCATAGTTCCGGCAATTGCAAGCACGTAAGCACTTGCCAACGCGGAAGAAGACTTAAATCCAATAACGAGCGCAATGCTGGTTATTCCTACCAGCCAGTTCACGATTGGCACATAAATCTGGCCTTCATGTTCAGCGCTCGTGTGACGAATCGTTAAGCGTGGGAACAAACCGAGCTGGACGGCCTGGCGGGAAAGTGAAAATACACCAGTAATTAATGCCTGCGAAGCGATAATCGTGGCAAGCACTGCAGAAACAATCAAGATCACAAGAATAGTTGAGTTAGGAGCTAGGCCGAAGAAGGGATTCTTAGCCGCTTCTGGGTCGCTGGCTACTAATGCTGCTTGCCCTAGGTAACACATGATTAATGCGGGGCCAATACAAATACATTCCAAGCCAGCTGAATAGGAACTTTCCCAAAATGTCCCATGTCGGCATAAAGCGCTTCTGCTCCAGTCACACACAAAATAACCGAAGCCAAAATCGCAAAAGTTTTAAGGCCATTGTGTCCGATGTATTCAATTGCATAAATTGGTGAGAGAGCTTTGATGACTGAAGGCTCAGCTAAGAACCGGTAAAAGCCAAGCCCAGCAATTAGTCCGAACCACCACAACATGACTGGACCAAAAACATTTCCAATGGTGTGAGTACCTCTAGATTGCACCAGAAACAAAATTGCCAGAATTATCACGGTTAATGGAACTGCTACCTGTGCCAAATCATTATTGAGTAGAGCCAAACCTTCAGTTGCAGAAAGCACCGAAATAGCGGGCGTTAAGACACCGTCTCCAAATAGCAGGGCAGTTCCAACCAAAATCAAAACCAAAATGGCTTGATGTTTTGCGGTCTTGGGTCCACGAATCTTGCGTGGCATAAGTGAAAGCAGCGCAAGTATGCCACCTTCACCCTTGTTATCTGCACGCATAACAAAGCCAAGGTATTTGACGGAAACAACTAAAGTCAGAGTCCAAAAGAATAGCGAAACAACACCATAGATATCGTCAACACGACCACCAGAGGTATGAAGCGTTTCCTTCAATGCATAAATCGGACTAGTACCAATGTCACCAAACACAACACCGGTGGCTCCCATGATCAAACTAAGTGATCCAGCAAATTGTTTTTTATCGCGACCGTTTTGTGCGGTGTTGCCATTTGGCTTAGACATCTAAGTTCTTTCGATAGCAGTCAGCGGAGCGAATAGCACCTTATTTATCTTAGACACAATGCACTGGGCTTATTGCTCACGATGGGACTTTAGCCACCTTTATTGTTTGAATTTTTGGTGGCTTGGTTGGCGTCAAAAGTATCTCTATCTCCAACAAACCAGCATCGCTAGTTACCTGCCATACCGCATGGGCTGGAGTAGTACTTTTCAGGCTTTCACTGATTCGAGAAATTTTGGATCCATTTCCAACAACTCCAGCCAGTGCCGCCATTCGTTCTGATCTTGGTTGATCTAAATCCATATTTACGGCAAACCAGTCATCAGCAATTGATTGATTACCTGTCGCTAACAATTCTTCGACCGCTGACATAGCTGCTGCAGTGTCTGGCCAAAGTAGTGATTCCGAAATGACTGGAGCCTTTACATGATCGCGAATGATTATGTTCATTGCTTCGCTGGCGGCCGGCATCATCGGTGCATAAGTTCGATTACCCAGTGCCACGATTCCCCAACCAGACTCTGGATGCCAGCGCATGTGCGATCCGAATCCTGGATAGCCACCACTGTGCGAAACAAAGCGACCTAGTAAAGAATCGTCATCGACTAACAAGCCATAGCCATAAGAAGTTGTGATGGATTTAATTTGATCGGTATGCGGATCGGTAAATGCAGCGGTGCGAGCATGGCGCTGCGGTTCCTGCATTTCCCGCCTACTCCACTTTTGTAATGGGTGATCAGACGTTTCGTTCCACGCTGATTGAAAACCAGCCACCCATTTCGCTAAGTCTTCGACGTTGCTAAGCAACCCACCCATCGCACTAAATGCACCAGGGATAGTTAACGGCTCAGGCACAAAGCCACTTGCGAATTCGGCGTAACCTTGCACAAATTGTTCAGATGAAACTTCTGACTGATGAAATGTTGTCGATGACATCTTGAGCGGATGATGAATCGCTGACTTAACAAAATCTAAGTAATCCATTCCACTTGTGACACTTATGATTCGACCTAACAAGGCGTAGCCAAGATTTGAATATTCGAATCCCATTCGTGGAGCTCGAGTAAAGGAAAGTCCTTGGCTCACTAGGTCATCGAAGGTTTCAATTTCCAAACTTTCCTGTCGATCGCCCCAAGGATCATCGGTTGGAAAACCAGCATTCATAGTTAGTAAATCGCGAATCGTGATTACGTGTCCAAAATCAGGAATCCCAATACTGTCGGTCCATGGCAAGTAGATCGTGATGTCATCATCAAGCCGAAGCTTTCCAGTGTCACGAAGTATCAGAATTGCAGTGGCAGTAAAACTCTTTGTCATGGATGCAATGCGAAACACACTGGACTGATCAGGGCAGGAATTGGAATCTAGAACGGTTTCACCAAATCCTTTGGCATGGATTAACTTGCCATCTTTGATCAACCCATACGCAGCGCCAGGAATTTTCTTTTCGGTTGAATGATTAGCGAAATGTTGATCCATCAATTCAATGATGTTTGTGTAATCCATAATGACCAGTTTGCCACTCATTGCTCAGCCGAAATAGCCCTTGTTTTGGATAGGCTTTTAGGCGTCAATCGTTCTGAGGAGACGTTGTGGATTTAAGTGCGGTT
>JALRCB010000092.1 GCA_023257525.1 Candidatus Nanopelagicales bacterium | reverse complement strand
CAACAGGCGGCAAAGGAAAGTATCAAGGTACTTGGCAAGTAAACGCCGGATTTTGGAAAACCTACGGCGGTAAGAAGTACGCCTCAAAAGCAAGTAAAGCAACCTGCATGGAGCAAGATTTGGTCGCCTACCAAGGTTGGCTAGCTCGCGGCTGGAGCCCATGGCCACCAGCCAAAAACTTCAAACCCTAAAACTACTTAGGTGGACCGATTGGAATGTTCAAAGCGATCGGGCGCAAGGTTTCAGCAAAGAAGTCATTTCCCTTATCGTCAACAACGACGAAGGCAGGGAAGTTCTCAACTTCAATTTTCCAAACTGCTTCCATTCCCATTTCAGGAAAATCTAAAACTTCAACTTTCTTGATGTTGTCTTTGGCGAGTCGAGCAGCTGGTCCACCAATTGATCCAAGGTAGAACCCACCATTTGCCTGACAGGCTTTAGTAACAGCATCGCTTCGATTTCCTTTTGCCAGCATGACGAATGAGCCACCAGCTTTTTGGAAGCGATCAACATAAGCATCCATGCGACCTGCTGTAGTTGGACCAAATGAACCAGAGGCATAACCTTCTGGAGTCTTGGCAGGACCGGCATAGTAAACCGCGTGATCTTTAAAGTATGGCGGCATATCTTCGCCGCGATCTAGCATTTCGAGAATCTTGGCGTGAGCTAAGTCGCGAGCAACGATGAGCGGACCCGTTAGTGAAACTCTAGTTTTTACTGAAAGCTTGGAAAGCGTTTCTCGAATTTCCGACATTGGTCGAGTTAAGTCAATGTTGATGACATTGTCATCTAAATGTTCATCTGTAATCTCGGGCAGAAAACGTGCTGGATCAGTTTCTAGCTTTTCAATGTAAGCGCCTGTGGCATCAATCTTCACAAGAGCCTGTCGATCTGCTGAACAAGAAACTGCGATAGCAATCGGACAGGAGGCACCGTGTCGAGGCAAGCGAATTACTCGAACGTCATGGCAGAAGTATTTACCGCCGAATTGCGCACCGATTCCAAAGTTCTGGGTGAGCTTGAGAATCTCAGCTTCCATCTCAAGATCGCGATAGCCATTTCCGTCTGGGCCACCCTCAGTTGGTAGTGAGTCTAAATACTTGGTGCTGGCCAACTTAGAAACTTTCAAAGCGTATTCAGCACTTGTGCCGCCAACAACAATTGCCAAGTGATATGGCGGGCAGGCCGAAGTTCCAATAAGTCTTAACTTCTCATCCATGAACCGCAAGAAACTTTCTTGATTCAAAACTGCTTTAGTTTCTTGGTACAAGTAACTCTTGTTTGCGCTACCGCCGCCTTTGGCAATGAATAACATTTCATATGCGTTTTCGTGCCCAGGCTTAGTGTCGGAATAGATTTCAATTTGAGCTGGCAAGTTATCACCAGTGTTTTTCTCATCCCACATATTCATAGGTGAGAGCTGGGAGTAGCGAAGGTTTAGTTTTTGGTAGGCATCGTAAATGCCACGACTAATTGCAACTTCATCTGGACCCTGCGTCAGAATTTGCGATCCTCGCTTGGCAGAAACAATTGCGGTGCCAGTGTCTTGGCACATTGGCAAGATGCCACCAGCTGCAATGTTGGCATTCTTCATTAAATCGATTGCGACAAATCTGTCGTTGGGTGAAGCATTTGGATCGTCAATGATTTTCTTGAGCTGTTCCAAATGGCTGGTTCGCAAGTAGTGCGAAATGTCATGAATTGCTTCGTAGGCAACCTTTTCCAAAACACTGTCATCAATGTTGAGAAATGTCCGCTCGCCAACTGTCGTAGTAGTAATTCCTTCAGTGGTAACTAGGCGATACTCGGGTTCATTGTGCGCAAGTGGCAGGATTTCGGTGTAGTTAAACGAGCTCATATGGTTAGCCTAATCCGTTTTGCGAAGTCGGACCGAAGGGACCGCGCGAGAGCGAACTTTAGCTAAAGCAGGCAAAATAGAGTTATGGCTAACAAAAAACCAAGAGGGCGGGAAACTGCTTGGGACATGGTGCTATCAATGGGCGCAGTAATTGCAACCGTTGGCGTAATTATGTTGATTGCTTGGCGGCCACAGGAAGAAGTTAAGCAGCAGGTGGATTACGAAACTGCAGTTGCCAGCGCAGTCATCGCCCAAACTTGGCCAATTTCAATTCCCAAAACTTTGCCGGCCGGATATCAAGCGACCAGTGCTCGACTCGAGCCTGAGTCCTATGGCGACGCTGGTGACATCCGTTGGATTTTGGGATTCCAAACTTCGGCTGGCGAATACGTCTCACTTTGGCAAAGTGATGGCCCGAAGGGAAAAGTAGTTGCGCCGGCAACCAACAGTGCGGTCTGTGAATCAACGGCAACTATAAATGGCGCAACCTGGCAGAAGTGTGAAATCGATAAGCCCCTTACTCGAGCCTTTGTAAAGACTGAAGGCGATGTGACATCCATAGTTTCGGGTACTGCGCAATGGGATGAACTTTTGCGATTCGCCGAATCCTTAGTGCCAGCGAAACCATAGAATCTTCCTATGGCAAAGGATCAATCTGCAGAACTGTCTTATGAGGCAGCAAAATCACAGTTAGACGAAATTGTCACACGTCTTGAAGACAAAGATCTCCCGCTTGATGACATGGTCAATTTGTGGGAACAAGGCGAAAAACTTGCAGCAATTTGCGAAGAACGACTTGCGGGAGCTAAAGCCAGACTGGAAGCTTTGCGCCCAAGTAAATCTGACGAGGATTAAACCTCTTCAACTCGCGTGACTATGTCACCATTTGCAAACTTAATTCGAAGTTCGTCGCCAGCAACAACCGCTTCAGCGCTTTTTACAATCACATTTTGGGAATCTCTGACAATTGAAAACCCACGCTCTAATGTCCCTTGTGGTGACAGTGCGCGCAGCGTGCCTTGAGCTCCAGTTAAATAAGCACTTTCAAGTGCGATAATGCCTTTCACTTTTACATGTATTGCGGTGCGCAAAACATTGTTGTCGCTCAGGCGCTGAGTTATCAAAGTGGCTGGCGAAGCCAGAGCGGGACGACTTCTAGTCAGTGCAAGCTGTTGCTCAAGCCGTGTTATTCCGGTTGAAACTAAAGTTTGAAGTCTGGCTTTAGCGTTTCTTAGATCAGAGATTTCTTGCAGTATATCAGGAACTATCTTGCGCGCAGCATCCGTTGGAGTTGAAGCGCGATAGTCCGCAACGTAGTCAATTAGCGGCCTGTCTTCTTCGTGACCAATCGCAGCTACTACTGGAGTGTCTATTCCTGCAACCACCCGAATCAATGACTCATCGCTAAATGGCAATAAATCTTCAAACGCGCCACCACCACGAGCAATCACAATTACATCAATGTCAGAGATTGCATCAAGTTCGGTAAGTGCTGCGCTTACTTGTTTAACGCAATTAACGCCCTGGACTGCAACTTCACGTACTTCAAACTGAACATCAGGCCAACGACGTTTGGCATTCTCAATTACATCGTGCATGGCATCGCTGGCTTGTCCGCAAATCAACCCAATTCTCCGAGGCAAAAACGGCAGTGGCTTTTTGCGATCTTCGTTAAATAGTCCTTCAGCCGCTAAGAGATTTCGTAACGCTTCAAGCCGAGCCATAAGTTCGCCGATACCCACGGCACGCATTTGCAAAACTTTGAATTGCAATGAGCCACGTTTAGCCCACCAGTCGGCTTTGACCTGAACTAGAACTCGACTGCCTTGTTCGACCGTGGTGGCAAGTGAATCCATAACGCCAGAGGCTACGTAAAGTGACAATGAAACATCTCGATCAGTATCGCGAAGTGATAGATAAGTTAGTCCTTTTCGTGGGTTAACTTCGGCTAGCTGGCCTTCAATCCAGATAGTTCCAAGTCGACCAATATATTCACCAATCATGGTGCTAACTGAATGGACAGCCAGTGGGGTCTCTGGATCGAGTCCGGGCTTTGCTGGTTCTGTCTGGTCCATGGATCTATTGTGCCTAATGCCAGAAAGCGAGAGGGGAGGCGCGGGCTTACGATAGGAGAGTGAGTGAATCTAAGAAAAAAGTCCTGCTGGCAAAGCCTCGTGGATATTGTGCTGGTGTCGATCGAGCTGTAGTCACTGTTGAAAAAGCCTTGACCGTCCATGGCGCACCAATTTATGTCCGCAAGGAAATTGTTCATAACAAGTATGTAGTTACCGAACTTG
>JALRCB010000091.1 GCA_023257525.1 Candidatus Nanopelagicales bacterium | reverse complement strand
ACTAACACCAAAGTTGAGGTGTCCAGCGAACCAGTAACTGTGAAGTCGCCAACCAACCACATGGCATTGCCATCTTGGAAAACCCAAACCAAAACGCCCAGAGTTGCTCCAAGACTCAACATGTTCAAGATCACTGCCTTGATTGGGAGAATCGCGCTGCCAGTAAATAGGAACAGGATGATTAAAGTTGCAATGGTTAGCCAACCCAAAACCGCTGGCAAGTTATCCGAGATACCAGCCTGTGAGTCGGTGAAGATCGCCGCCTGTCCACCAATCAAAGTTCCATCAACGGGTGGTTCGATTGCGCGTAACCGAAGGATCAAATCCTGAGCATCCATGTTGCGGGATTCAACATCGGTGTAAAGCGTAATTCGATGATGTGCCTTCGATGCAGCTACTGCTTGCTCAGGTGGCAATGGTGAGACGGTTTCACCTTCGATGAAGGAATCTGAGGTGAATGCACTTACGACATTTTGATCTGCGACCAAAGTCTTGGCGTATTCATTTACGTCATCAATCGATGCCGAGATTGGAACTAAAACTTCGACTGGGATTTGGCTTTCAAATCGGTCACGAATTTGATCTGAAGCAATGGCGGCAGGATTGCTTGCCGGCAATACTCGGTCATCTACTTGGCTAAACTTCGCATCCAATGCTGGCGATGCCAATGCCACCAGCAAAGTAACAGTTCCGACGATTATCAGGAGTGGTCGCTTCATTACAGCGGTTGCAAGCGAAGACCATGCACCAGATTCTTTTGGCTTTAGATCACCACGTCGGATCTTAAACTTGTCGACATTATGTCCAAGAAGCGCAAGTGTTGCTGGCAAAGCAATCAGCGATGCCAATACTGCGAATAACACAACGCTAACTCCGGCGTAAGCAAATGACTTCAAGAAATACTGTGGGAACAGGATCATTGAAGCAAGAACTAAGGCAACGGTTAAGCCTGAGAAAAACACCGTGCGTCCCGCAGTAGTTACCGTCTTTATTACTGACGCGTTTACGTCATTGGTTCGAGCTAGTTCTTCGCGGTATCTGTTAACAATCAACAATGCGTAATCAATTCCCAGACCAAGTCCCAATCCAGTGATCAAGTTCAGGGCAAATACTGATACATCTGTAAATTGCGTAACTAGGAAAAGAACAAAGAAGCTGCCTGCAATCGAACCAAGTGCGACAACCATTGGTAGTCCCGCAGCAACAGCAGCTCCAAAAACGAACAACAACATCAAAACGTTTAGTGGAATCGCAATGGCTTCTGCAATCTTTAAGTCATCCCTAATCTGGCCGTTAATTGCTTCGTAGAGAACTTCGATACCACCAACGTATGCGCGAGTTCCGGCAGATTCCTTGTCGTAGGTGTCTTGAATGTTCTTAGCAGTTACAGCAGCCTGTTCGGAATCAAGTCCTTTGTCGAAGTAAACCAAAGCAAGGCCGGCATTGCCATCAAAACTCTTGAGACTTTCTTGGCCAGAATTCCAATAAGAAACTATCGATTCAATGTTTTCTTCTTCGGCCACGTTCGCAAGTAAGTCGGTTGCAGCCGATACCGAATTTGGATCGTCAATGCTTGCGAATGTGTCAATAACTAAAATGGCTGATGCATCGCGGGTATCAAAATCTGACTTAAGTAGTTGGTCGACTGCGGCAGAGTCGCTACCTAGATCGTCATAACCCTGACTCTTAAGTGAGCCAAACATTCCTGCACCGATGACACCAGCAACAAGTACCGAGATCAAATAACCGATAAAAACACCTTTACGATGTTTGACCACAAACTGACCAATATTTTCAAACACAGAAATGCCCTAAAAAGCTAACGCGGATGTTGTTATTAAGTGTACGTGGCTATTTAACTTTGGTCTTTTTGGTCTTTGAAACCAAGACTCCAAGTCGGGAGTCGCTAGTTTTGGCTCGGTAGGAGACAGTCAGTTTCTTAGAAGTGGCATTGTGTGTGATTGCCCAGTTACCAGCAGCATCGGTAGCTACTGTGCCAATTTGCTTCCACTTACCGTTACCAAGTTTGCGCTCGACGATTACTGCAACATCTGCATATCCAGGCGCCACAGAACCAGAAATAGTCACGCTCGCATTTCGATTGGCAGATTTAGGTGCAGAGAGTGCGATGGACCCTGCCATAGTCACCCGCTTGGTAGAAGTCTTTATTGTGCCTTTGGTATTTGTCGCAGTGATACGTAAATCATGTTTTCCAGCGGATGGACCAGTCCAAAGTATTGACCAGGCACCTTTGTCGTTAGTTGTGGCAGTAGAAACGGTCTTCCACTTGCCGCCAGACTTTCGCTGCAACTTAACGGTGGCGCCAAGTTGCGCTGGGGAAACTTTTCCGCTGAAGCTGTAGTCGCTAGGAACTATGGTTTTTGTAGGCCAATTCACTTTTGTAACTGACTTAAGTTTTTTTGCAGTCGCACTTGTTGAACCAGGTACCGTTTCGATTCCTGGTGTGATCGCTGATATGTAAGTGGACTTGGTTCCAAGTACACCACGTAATTCGTCAGGTGTTATTGGTTGACCAGGAGCGATCGTAAGTGCTGTGATGTTTCCAGCTGAATCAGAAAGATTTAGTTTGCTAATTCCACCACTTGGATAATTTCCAGCAACTGTCATTGACCAAACGTCAGGCACCAAAACTCCCTGAGCGCGAAGACGTGCAACTAAGGAAGCTTGATCAACCGTGTCAGTCCAAGCCGAATTAGCATTTCCAACTCTTGGGTCTTGCGACCAGCGATCATCAACACTTACCAAGTAAGGAAAAGCTGATCCCCAAACTTCTGAAGTTGGTTGAGATTTTCCACCAGTGGATGAAGAGTAGTAAGTAGAAATAGTTGATCCGTTGTATTGGACTACAAGAGCAGTGTTTGTATTGATGTCGACAATGGTTGCATTAACAGCAGCTACCCAACGATCACCCATAGCTGAATTTTCTTTACTGAAGCCAACAAATGCCTGATCTAAAGTTGTCGAATAAATCTGACAGTTACAGCCACTGCGCGTTGAAGTCTTTCTCACTGCATATGATCGACCCGCTATTGCTTGAGCTTGCATCGCTGCTTCCGTCCAGGAAGAAGGCACTTCACCAAGACCATATAAATATTCATCTGACAATCGCAATGTATTAACTACAACTAAATCAACAATTGCATCATCGTATGCACCAGAAGTTAGTTCTAAAGTTCCGTATCGATAGCGATTTGAGCACACGTTAACGGCGCAGTTTGCCCCAAGCGCTGAGGTTGCCGACGCAGCATCCGCGCCTGACTTTACGTTTATCACCGTGTCAGCATTAACCCAAGTCAACGTAACGGTTGTACCAGCGCCGAGAACAGAACCACCAGATGAGACTTCAGTTTGGCCGTTAACGGTTGTAAAGGTTGCTACTGCTCCAGCTGCAACCGGAATGGCAGCATTTGCATCGATAGTGATATTAAATGCACCACCAGTTGTTTGACCTGGAACATTCTCGCCACGAACTGCAACAAATGTTTTATCTTGCAAAATCCCAACGCGAATGTTGGTAGCCGGCAAGGCAACTGCATTGACTGCAGTTCCTTGGTAATAGTGAGTAAGAATTTGCGAAGCAGTGAAGCCATCTAGCCCCATACCTTGGGCGCCATACTGACTCATGCCAACACCGTGACCAAAACCTGAACCGGTGATGGTAAACCCAGCTGGGACCGGAACAACTTCAGCAGCCCGGGCAGCACCCATTGAGCCACTGACCAGACCGAAGGTAACGGCTGTAGTGACTAGGAATTTCGTGGATTTGTGCATGTTCTCACGTTCACTGGGGGAAGCTTCGTTTCGAAACTAACACAGGAAAAGCCCGCAAATAGGGAAGCGCTATCCAAGAAATAGACATATAACTGCTAAATCCATCAGCTACTCCTTGATTTCAAGTGGATGCTGGTCGTCGCTTACGATTAGAGAAGTGCATTCGCGCAACTTTGATTTATAGCAAGGACTTATCTGTGAGCGTTCTGGACAAAATTCTTCGTGCTGGCGAAGGAAAGATTCTGCGAACTCTTGAATCAATTGCTGCTCAAGTAAACGCGCTTGAAGAACACTACGTTGCGATGTCTGACGAAGAATTACGTGGACTCACAGCTGACTTCAAACTTCGGATTTCAAACGGCGAAAG
>JALRCB010000090.1 GCA_023257525.1 Candidatus Nanopelagicales bacterium | reverse complement strand
TAACAACAAAAAAACTACATTTAAAGTCTATTATTTACGAACTCTTGTGGTTTTTAAACGGCGATACAAATATTAAATTTTTAACAGAAAATGGTGTTAAAATTTGGGATGCTTGGGCAAATGCAGATTCACTCCAGGATTGGTATCACCCAGTTGACTTGTTGTGCCTGCCAGGCAGCGTAGAAAATCATTCAGAAGTTGGTGGTATTTGGTCGGTTTCCGTTGATGTTCCCGAGCACGGTTTCGTTGCTTATTTTTATGGCGTTTACAACGAGGTAAAGAAGCATGAATTGATGACTCACACTATGAGTTACACCCAGTCCCGTTCGGAATGGGAGGCGCGCGATATGTCCGCACCACACCATGATGTTGTCCTCAATTTTGAAGATCGAGGTAAAAGCTCTTGGGTGAAATTCAGTCAGTTTGGAGAAATGCCCGCTGAGCAAATTGAACTGACTAAAGCTGGAATGGAAAGCTATTTCGATTCGCTAGCAATTTTCTTAGAAAGCAACGCTTCCGCTATCTAATTGCCGCCCGAGCTTCTTGCCGTTGGCATTTCGGTAAGACCAGGAGTATCCGTTAGCTTCAAGCTTTAACTGCAGGACTCCAAAATTGTTCTTCTTTCCACAGATTAATTCACCAGGAATATTCGGAGTGCTGCACTTTCGTAAATCTGCGCCACCAGTGCCGACCACAATTGTGTTGACCTTATGTTCGGTTGCGGTACCGGTTTGTACCGTGCGCTCAACTTGTTCGTAGTTATGGTCGTGACCCCACAAAACTAGCTTCACATCTTTGTCAGCACTAACTAAATTCCAAAGTGATGATGTGTCGGTTTGATCGCCGTGATATCCGCGGGAAAAAGTAGGTCGATGCCAGGTAACTAATGTTGGGCGACCATCGTTATCTAGCAGAGTCTGCTTAAGAAATTCAATTTGCTTATCGCCAGTTGCACCCGCCAACACTTCACTATCTAATCCGATGACAGACCAAGCACCCGTTTGCTTAACCCACCAGAGATTTTCGCCGGTTGCCGGCATTGAGTTCTGAGCTATCAAATTTCGGTAGCCTGCGGCATTAGTAGTTCGATATTCATGATTGCCAGGAACTGCCCAAGTCTTTGGCAACAAACTTTTCCACTTGGGTAAAAAGTATTTGTTGAATTCTTTGTCAGTGCCACTTTTGTAAACCAAGTCGCCCATAAGTAGTACTTGCTGCGGTTTCAAATTCTTAGTCAATGCAGCAGTTTTTGCCTGTCCACCTCTTGCCATAGCAACATCGCCAACTGCAACGATGGTTACTGTTGTGTTGGCTTGTGCTGGCTGGAGTGAAGCTGCAGTCAGCGTTAACGCCAAACCGGCAACAATTGGGGCTAAAGGGCGAGTACGCATAGTTTCATGTTAATTGGAACATAGTTAAGAACTTGCCAAGAAATAAGTGGGATTGGTCCTAATTTGAATTTCGGTATCGGTCAAGATGGGCTATTTCAACTAGCACTTCGGCTGTTCTGCGGGCATCATGACCTTGTCGCTCAGGATCAACATAATGTGCAATGAATTCCTTAACGCCTGGACCACGAAGATCGCTTGCGTCCTTGCGATTCGTTTTGATTCGAGTGACGCGTTTGAACAATCGTGTAAACCGGTTACCAATCAACACGTTCTGAATGTGATCCAACATCGCTTGCATCTCTTCCAAAGATTCTGGATGCAATCCAATTCGATTGCGATAAATATAAGACTCAGCACTCAGGGGATTTCGATTGATTAAAGTTTCAACGTCCATTGCCCAACGTGGGAAGATTACAGGCTTGCCAAGTGCCCAAGCTTCGTAAACCATGGTGCCAAAATCGCTGATGACAACATCCGACCAAACCAATTGGCTTCCCGTTGGTTTTCGATCCGAACGATTCCGCGGATGCAGGGAAACTCGGAAAATATATCGAGCTGCCATTTGCTTAACGTGAGGTTTGAATCCAGGCAGGCTTGATGGCGCAAGCGCGTCAACGGTTTGCTCGTTTGTCCGGGGGATTACATTGTGAGTTGGCGCCCAAAGTAATCGCAGACGATGGTGTGGTTCTTGATCTCGAGTCTTAGCTTCGGCAACTAAAGGATCTAATCGCAACCAGCCAACCTTTTTGATCTGCGATTCTAAAACCTTGATTTGGTAATGCGGATTCTTGCGATAGGTGCCCTCGATCAATCGATTTACGTGCCAGGCGCCTGGCACTAACAGGAAGTCATATTCATTTGCCAGCGGCAGCGATGTTGTTGAATCTTGGGAAAAGAAATATCGCTTGTCTGCAATGCCGTGAGCCAGAATTACATCAGCCGGCACTCGATGGGCGTCTTCGAGTTCACGTCCTTGGCGAATAAACAGCGACAAGTTAACTGCGCCAGCTACAGCATCTTCGATGGAATGGCTAACTGTGCCAGGAGGCAATTCGGCTTCAATCAAATCAAAAATCTGTTCCTGAACATTTGCATAAGTCTTGCTGTAACTCCAGCAGAAGTTGATAGCACCTGGCCTAAGCCCTGGCAGATTTGATTGCGTCATGAAACTTCACTCAAAATAGAAATTAATTCTCGCGCAGTTCGGTTGGCGTCAAAGCCACGTTCTGCAGGATCAATGTAGTGATCGATGAACTCTGCAACGCCAGGCCCACGCGAATCAAAGTTTGGATCTTCAATTCTCATGCGATCTATTTCGCGCAACATCCGATGCATTTCTTTAGGCGTTTCTGGATGAAGTCCAATTCGATTCCGATAGATATATGCCTCAGCGCTAAGTGGATTTCGTTCCATCAAAGTTTTCACATCAATGCACCAGCGTGGAAAGATAACTGGCTTGCCAAGCGCCCAGCTTTCAAACACCATCGTGCCAAAGTCAGAAATCACTACATCGCAAGCAATTAGCTTTTCGGTAGTTGGAGTTTTAGTTCCGCGATTTCTTGGATGGAGTGATACCTCACTTTGGTACTTCAAATAAATCCAAGGCAAATGTTTTTTAAATGCAGGAAAGCTTGAAGGTGATAACTCCGAGTCCGATTTAGTACTTGAAATTGTGTTGTGAGTTGGCGCCCACAAAACCTTAAGTTTGCGATGAGATTTAGCAGGATTAGTTTTTGATTTTGCAATCATTGGATCAAGTCGGAGCCAACCTACTTTTCGAATCTGACTATCTAGCAGTGTGAGTTGATATTTAGGATTACGCCTAAACCGACCCTCAACCAATCGGTTCACATGCCAATCACCTGGAACAAACACGTATTTGCAACTGTTAACTAAAGGTAAGCCGTCACTTCCAACGATGAAAAAGTATCGCTTATCCGCAATCCCGTGAGCCATCACAATATCTGCTGGTGTTGCCGCAATTTCTTCCCGACTTTGCCTAATAAATAGCGAAAGACTTAAGGCACCATCAACTGCATCTCCCACAGTGTGAACAACTGTGCCGCTGGGTAGACAATCCTCAATCAGGCCAAAAATTTGCTCCTGAATGTAGGCGTAATTGCGATGCGGCTGCCAAACGAAATTTATGGATGCAGGTGGTGGATTTGGATGTGATGTCATGATTTGGCCTCATGTCCACTTTAGAGCCGTTGCGCTTAAAGGCTGGGCTCACCTGGTTCTTTACCTCGATATTTCTCAACTAGAATAAGGACAGTGACCCAATCTGCTGTCCGCAACGACCTTCGAAATGTTGCAATCATTGCCCACGTTGACCATGGAAAAACCACACTTGTAGATGCCATGCTTTGGCAATCCGGTGCTTTCCGCGCAAATCAAGACGTAAATGACCGCGTCATGGATTCCATGGACCTAGAACGTGAAAAGGGAATTACCATCCTGGCAAAGAACACTGCCGTGCGATATGTAGGACCAGCTGCCCAAGAAGGTGGCGTCACACTAAACATTATTGATACCCCTGGTCACGCTGACTTCGGTGGCGAAGTTGAGCGCGGTCTAGAAATGGTTGATGGCGTCGTTCTGCTGGTAGATGCAAGTGAAGGCCCGCTGCCACAGACTCGGTTCGTACTTCGTAAGGCGTTACAAAAACGACTTCCGGTAATTCTACTAATTAATAAAGTTGACCGACCAGATGCTCGCATCGCTGAAGTTGTCGACGAAACGTATGAATTGTTCTTTGATCTTGATGCAGATGAAGAACAAATCCAGTTCCCAATTGTTTACGCGTCAGCAAAAGCAGGTCGCGCTTCATTAAC
>JALRCB010000008.1 GCA_023257525.1 Candidatus Nanopelagicales bacterium | reverse complement strand
AGAGCAAAGTCTCGTCTTAGTGGAAAGCCTGAAAGTTCTATCTCAAAAGCCGGCGAGGTGTCATCGCTTCCGATGAACTTAACTCCAAACATTTGTGCAACTTCTCGTTCATGAAAACTAACGTTTGGATACACACTCACTAGTGATTCAATGCTGGCTTCAATGTCTGTGACAAGGATCAAGTTTTCAGTTAAGTCTTCAGTTGAAAGCATTAGCAAAATTTCGAACGCATCCCCGCCATTATGAGTAGCAGTCAACCATTCACATCTAACGAAACCTTTTTGCTTCATCTCAGTAGCCTGCGCTTGCCACTGAGAGCTTTCGACGTTTTGCAGAGTTGTCATTTCGTCGCCAACTCCACTGCTTGCATAAGGGCTGCAGCTAACTCTTCTGGGCCTGGTGGGCAGCCAGGAACTTGAATGTCCACCGGCACAATTTGGTGGGCTCCAGAAACTACCGAGTACGAATCCCAGTACGGGCCTCCTGAGATGGCACAGGCGCCAAAGGCTACAACTACTTTTGGTTCCTGTAACGCATCGTAGGCAGACTTAACAGTTGGAGCTAAGGCGTGTGTAACAGTTCCAGCGATAACCAGAATGTGTTGCGCCGCACTTAGTTTTGAGACAGATTCAGTTTGCTCCCAAGCGCCGGAAACTAAATCTACTGAACTAGATTCCACGCCACAGCAGGCCAACCCTGCTTGTAACACCGAAACATTGCTCACAGTATGACTCTAGTCAGGATTTGTTACTAATGACTTGCTGACATTACGGCGATTGCGCAAGGCATCGACGGTAAGAATGACCAGTGCCACCCAGGTAATTACAAATCCAATCCAGCGCACTTGCGGCATTGCTTCCTGCGTCATCCACACTCCAACAAAGAATTGGATTGTTGGACCGATGTATTGCAACATTCCAAGCGTGGTAAATGGCAATCGAGTAATTGCAACACCAAATGCCAAGAGAGGAATTGCAGTGAAAATTCCAGCGCTCGCCATCCAAAGTGTGTGATCAAGTCCATATTCAAGGAAGGTATTGCCACCATTGAATTGCAACCAGATTAAGTAGCCAATTGCCACTGGCGTAAGAATCAACGTTTCAATCATCAAGCTCTCCAGAGCTTGTACGTTCGCCAGCTTCTTTACATATCCATACATTGTGAAACTAGTTGATAGCGAAAGTGCCACCCACGGTACAACGCCCATTGCCAACGTAATAAATAGCACTGCAAAGCCGGCTATCCCAATTGCCAGCCACTGCATAGGACGCAGCTTTTCCTTGAAGAAAAAGACACCGAGAGCAACATTAAGTAGTGGGGTTATGTAATAACCAAGCGACGAGTCAAGTACATGACCATTCATACTGGCCCAAATGAATAGTCCCCAGTTAATGCCAATCAGAACGGAGGCCACGGCAAGTAACTTCATTTGCCGTGCATTTTTCATAACTACTTTAAGCGAAACAATTCGCTTCTGGTAAATCAAAATTGCTGCCACAAACAGCAAACTCCACAGAATTCGATGGGCCAGAATTTCTAGTGGCAGTGCTGGCGCCAGATAAGGCCAGTAGAGAATAACTGCGCCCCAGATTATGTAGGCAATAAAGCCATTTATCAGCCCAATAGAGTGCTCGGAGCGCTTCTCTTTTTCGACCTGAATACTCATGATGAATTAAAACTATTGCACTGATGAATTAGTTTGTAATTCGGGTTACTAAACCGTGCGGTAAGCCACGCTATCAACAAGAGTTGCCATCGCAGTCTTTGCATCGCAGTCTGGCAATGCAGTTAGTCGCTCGCGGGCGCGATCAGCCCATTGTTCAAGAACTTCGCGAGCTTGATCCATGGCTGGGTGAACTCGAAGTGCTGCTAGCGCCTCAGCGTGCTCGGCGTCATCAGTGATAGCTCGGCTTAGTAATTCGCGCAATCGTGGTGGTGTGTCTGGATCCGCAAGTGCAAACAGCACTGGCAAAGTACGGATACCTTCGCGCAAATCTGTTCCTGGGGTCTTGCCAGAAACCTCAGACTCAATGTCTAGTAAGTCATCACTTAACTGGAAGGCGATACCAATGCTTTCGCCAAAGTCCGCAATTCGATCTGTTAGTTCAGCAGAAACACCGCTCATCATTGCGCCATATCTTCCAGCGGCAGCGATTAGCGAACCAGTTTTATCTGCCAGCACTTCTAAGTGGTGAACAATTGGATCTTCGTCACCCTGCGGTCCAACACTTTCCCGAAGTTGCCCAATAACAAGTCTTTCAAAAGTTTCAGCTTGAACCCGAACCGCATCTGGTCCTAAATCTGCGAGCAACTTTGAAGAGCGCGCGAACAAAAAGTCACCACTGAGAATCGCAACAGTATTTCCCCATCGGCTATTTGCAGACTGAGCACCACGGCGAACTTCGGCTTCATCCATCACGTCATCGTGATAAAGCGTTGCTAAGTGAGTAAGTTCCACAACGACAGCCGAAGGAACCACGCCTTCCGACTTAGGATCTCCAAAGTGTGATGCTAAAAGAACGAGCAATGGACGGAATCTCTTGCCACCAGCTTCAACTAAATGGCGCGCTGTGATGTCAGCAAGTTCATAGTCACTTCGGATTTCTTCCCGGAGGCGATCTTCAATCGCAGCAAGCCCAGCAAACATCTCTTCTTCGAGTGCTGCTAACTCTTCAGGGAATAAAACGCTCACAGGTCAATCCTTGCATTTTGCAGGCAAAGTTGCGACTTGAGGCCTAGCGAATGAACAATCCTGCATTGATTACCAAATCAAGTACTGGTTGTGGAGCGATTCCGAGTAACAAAGTAAATGCTGCACTGGTTCCAATGGCCACAGTCGTGAATGCACTTGGCACAACGACGCTTGGTCCATCAACTGGAGGTTCGGTAAAGAACATAAGGACTATGACTCGGGCGTAGAAGAACGCTGCGATTGCGCTGGCAACTACCGCAACAATTACTAACGGAGTTGCGCCACCATCAATAGCTGCTGTGAACACTGCGAACTTTCCAGTGAAGCCACTTGTCAGCGGGATACCAGCTAAAGCCAATAGGAATAGCGCAAAGATGCTCGCCATCCACGGAGATTTCTTACCAAGTCCAGCCCACTGCGACAAGTGTGTTGCTTCGCCGGAAGCGTCGCGCACTAACCCAACGATTGCAAAGACGCCAACCGATGTGAAGCCGTAAGCGAGTAAGTAGAACAAAGTACTAGAAAGTCCAGCAGCGCTTGTTGAAATTACGCCAAGCAGAATGAAACCAGTATGTGCAACGGAAGAGAATGCCAGCATGCGCTTCATGTCAGTTTGAGTCACCGCAAGCAATGAACCAATAACCATTGAAAGGATCGCGATTACCCACATCATTGGACGCCAATCCCAGCGCATTCCACCGAAGGCTACGTAGAAGACGCGAAGTAATGCACCAAACGCGGCAACCTTAGTTGCTGCACTCATAAATGCAGTAAGTGGAGTTGGTGAGCCTTGGTAAACATCTGGAACCCACTGGTGGAATGGAACTGCTCCAACTTTGAAAAGCAGGCCGACTGCGATCATTCCAATGCCTGGAATGATCAAGCCATCTTGTGATGAGTTCTCCATTGCTACAGCAACCGTGCTGAAGCTAATTGAAGATGTCGCAGCATAAATTAGTGCGGCGCCGAATAGGAAAAATGCGCTGGAGAATGCACCAAGAATGAAGTACTTGAGTGCTGCTTCGTGACTTAGTAGTCGGCGACGGCGAGCCATGCTGGCCATTAAGTAAAGCGGCAACGAGAAAACTTCTAGTGCGACGAACATAGTTAGGAAGTCATTTGAAACTGGGAACAGCAGCATTCCACCAACGCAGAATAAATACAGTGGCCAGATTTCGGTTTGTAACCACCCTTGAGCTGTGAACTGTCGTTCATCTTCGCTGCCAGGGAGTGTGGATGAGCGAGATGCAAATGCATCGCCTTGTGGATCAATTTGTCGCTCGGCAAGCAGTAATGCAGCCACGAATGAAACCAACAGGATGATTCCCTGAATCACCATGCCCGGACCATCAATGGCAACTGCGCCACCTGCTGCCAACTGACGCAATCCCTTTACTTGGCCACCGTTGGTTACTGGATCGCCTGCAAGTTGGGCAGTGGCATTTATAACCACATAAGCAAATGCCAACACAATGCTGGCTAGCACCAACATAAGTTGAATCGGACGACGTAAGGTGCGAGGGATAAAGGCTTCAACCAATACCGAAAGTACGCCTGCTGCCAACAAAATAATGATTGGAGCTAAAGCTTGGTATTCAACGGTAACGTTCACGAGCCACTCCCTTCAATTACAACTGCTGATTCTGGATCAGTTACACCTACGTACGTTTGCACTTGGTCAACTGCAGGGTTGATTACATTAAGTGCTACCTGTGGAACAAATCCGAGTGCAATGATGATCGCCAAAGCTGGAGCAATCGCAACTAATTCTCGTCGAGATATTTCAGTAACGGTTTCTTCTACTTCTTTACTTGGCACACCAGTCATCATTCGTTGGTAGAGCCAAAGAATGTAAACGGCAGCCATCACGATTCCCAAAGTTGCGATAATCGCAGCTGTCGGATTCACTGCATAAGTTCCAGCCAAAACCAAGAACTCGGAAATGAAGCTGGACATACCTGGCAGCGCTAGGCCAGAAAGACCTGAGAGCAGGAATACGCCAGTAAGAATTGGCGCAACTTTTTGGACGCCACCAAAGTCTGCGATTCGCTTTGAGCCGCGACGCGATACGAGGTAGCCCATGACTAAGAACAACGCACCAGTGGAGAATCCGTGGTTAACCATGTAGAACGAAGATCCACTTAGTCCCTGTGAGGTCATCACAAAGATTCCCAGGACTATGAAACCAAAGTGCGAAATTGACGTAAACGCAACTAGACGCATTACGTCGGTTTGTCCGATTGCCAATAGCGCACCGTAGAAAATACTGATTACGGCAAGCACAATGATCACCGGAGCAAAAAACTTGCTTGCCTCTGGGAAAATCGGTAGCAAGAAGTGCAGCATTCCAAATGTGCCCACCTTGTCTAGTACACCAACCAACAAAGTTGAAGTTCCTGGTGTGGCTTCTGCGGTGGCATCTGGTAACCAAGTGTGGAAAGGAACCATCGGAGCCTTCACCGCGAAGGCAAAGAAGAATCCTAAGAACAGCATTTTCTGCGTAGCAGGATCAATGTTTAATGAAGTTAGGGTTACGTAGTCGAAAGTTCCTTGACCTAATTCCCGGCTTGAAACTACATAAAGTCCGATCAACGCAGCCAACATGAATAGGCCACCAACAAGTGAGTACAGCAAGAACTTCATCGCTGCATAAGCACGCTGTGGTCCGCCAAATCTTCCAATTAAGAAGTAGATCGGAAACAGCATTGCCTCAAAGAAAACATAGAACAGGAACAAATCGTTAGCGGTAAAGACTCCGATAATGAAAACTTCCAAGGCAAGAATTAAGGCAAAGAATCCCTTTACGGTTCCACGGCCAGAATTTTCAGCATCCCACCAGCCAGCAACGATTACTACTGGAACCAAAATTGCTGCCATAACGATCAGTGCGGCAGAAATTCCATTTACGCCAAGCGTCCAAGAGATTCCGAAAGCTGGAATCCAATCGTAGGACTCAACGTGCTGCAGTCCCCCAGATGAATTATCTAGGCCAAGCACCATAAGAACGGACCCAACCAAAGTGGCAAGCGCAAAACCTAAGGCAATTTGCTTAGCTAAAGTCGCTTTCGCAGCTGGGAGCAAGAAAACAACAATCGACCCAACTAGTGGGATCAGCATCAAAGTCGTTAGCAACATGATTAAAGCCTCACTAGTAGAAGTATGAGCGCAATCAAAACTGCGCCACCGAGCATAGTTACTGCGTAAGAACGTGCGTAACCGTTCTGAAGTCGTCGAGCGCGAGCCGATAGGCCACCAATCGAAGCAGCAAGGCCACTGACTAAGCCATCAATCGCTTTGGAATCAAACCAGGTAAGCGAGCGAGTCAAATACTGGCCAGGGCGCATGAACGCGGCTTCGTTTAGCGCATCGCCGTAAGCATCTGCTCTGGCTGCGCGAGTTAGGAAGCGAACATCTGTTGGCGCCACAACCGGAACTGGTCGGCGACCGTATCGCAACCAAGCGAACAGTGCCCCACCTAGAACAACGGCAAGTGTGATTGGGATCAAAACTGAATGTGAAACTGAATGTTCTGGTTTCGCAAATCCAGTCACAGGCTCTAACCAGTGCTCGATGTCACCAACAAACAACATCGCCATGCCACCAAAGACTGAACCCAGCGCTAACACAATCATTGGGATTGTCATTACGGCTGGAGACTCGTGCGGATGAACGTCGTCTTCCCAGCGAGCTTCACCAAAGAATGTCATGGCCATCATGCGTGTCATGTAGAAGGCAGTAACACCAGCGCCAAGCAAAGTTGCCAGACCAATTATCAAACTTTGGCTAAAGGCCACATAAATGATTTCATCTTTCGACCAGAATCCGGCAAAAGGCGGTACGCCAATAATCGCCAAGAAACCAAGACCAAATGTTGCGTACGTAATCTTCATCATGGTGCGCAGTGCGCCGTAGTGACGCATATTCACATCGTCATGCATGCCATGCATAACTGATCCCGCACCAAGGAATAGTCCGGCTTTGAACATACCGTGAGTGAGTAAGTGGAAGATTGCAAAGACATAGCCAACTGGGCCAAGTCCAGCAGCTAGAACCATGTAACCGATTTGGCTCATGGTCGAACCTGCTAGACCCTTCTTGATATCGTCTTTTGCAGTTCCGATGAATGCACCAAGTAACAAAGTAATTGCACCAACAATTACTACTGCGGTTCGGGCAGTTTCGGATAGATCAAAAATGGCATGAGCTCTGACAATCAAATAGACACCAGCAGTAACCATGGTTGCCGCGTGAATCAGTGCCGAAACTGGAGTTGGACCCTCCATCGCATCAAGTAACCAAGATTGCAATGGGAATTGTGCGCTCTTTCCACAAGCGGCAAGAAGTAACGCCAGACCGATCCAAGTAACTGTGGATGATGACCCGGACGCAACAGCGGCATCTACACCTTCAAACGTTACGGTTCCAAACGTTACAAACATCAACATGATTGCTAGTGATAGACCGACGTCACCAACGCGGTTTACGATAAACGCTTTCTTGCCAGCAGTAGCTGCACTTGGCTTTTGTTGGTAGAAACTGATCAAAAGGTAAGAGGCAAGGCCAACACCTTCCCAACCGACGTAAAGCAAGAAGTAGTTGTCAGCAAGAACTAAAAGCAACATTGCTGCTACGAATAAGTTCAAGTAGGCAAAGAAGCGACGACGATTAGGGTCGTGCTCCATGTACCCAATCGAGTAAATGTGAATCAAAGTTCCAACGCCAGTAATCAAAAGTACGAAAACAATCGATAACTGATCTAGGTGTAAACCAAATGGGATTTGAAAGGCTCCGACCGAGATCCAATCGAATAAGTGCTGTCCGATTTCACGTTCTTCTTCTGACTTACCAACCATTTGAATGAACAAAAATGCGCCAAGTAAGAATGAAGCAGCAGACATTGCAACAGCTAAGAAATGTCCCCAGGCGTTGGTACGACGGCCCCCGAGCAAGAGCACTGTGGCGCCAAGTAATGGCAGACCAATAAGAGCGGCAATCATGTTCAGTTCCTTTAGTACTTCATCAGACTTGCTTCGTCGATCGAGGCTGATCGACGAGTTCGGAAAATTGTCACGATAATTGCAAGTCCAACTACAACTTCAGCTGCTGCAACAACCATTACGAAGAAAGCAACCACGAGTCCATCAAGGGTTCCGGTGTTACGGGCTGCGGCAACGAAAGCAAGATTTGCAGCGTTGAGCATTAATTCAACGCTCATGAAAACGATGATCGCATTTCTGCGAACCAGCACACCATAAACCCCGATGGTAAAGAGAATGGCAGCAAGAATTAAGTAATTATTTGGATTCACTTGCCTGCCTCCTCAATTGAGTTTGGCTTGGCAACTTTGCCTTCACCGCGGAATGCGTTTGGCAGTGATTCAATCGAGGTTGATCCGTCAGGTAGCAATGCTGGGGTATCAACCGAGTTATTTCTGGCCATTACACCTGGTGCTGGCAACGGAGTTACATGGTTACCCAGAGTGCGTTCCCGCTGCAATTGATCCTGAGTCTTTCGAGGTGCCCATCTTTCGTTATGTGCAAGAACCATCGCACCCAGGGCTGCCGTAATAAGTAGCGCCGACAAAACTTCAAATGCAAATAGGTATTGTCCAAACACCAAAAAAGCAATCGCTTGCAAATGCCCGCCATAGCCAGCATTAGCAATTGCTAAGCCTGCGGACGGTGAAGCTAATGTGCTGGCAATTGATGCAACAACCACGCCACCGAAAGTTAATGCGAACAACGCAGCTAGCAGTCTTTGACCTTTGATGGTTTCCAAAAGTGAATCAGAGGAATCCACACCAACAATCATCAGTACGAAAAGGAACAGCATCATGACTGCACCGGTATAAACGATGATCTGGGTGGTTCCTAGGAATGGTGCTTCAAGTGTGAAGTAAAGAACTGCAATGTTGATCATCGCAAAAGCAACCCACAGCGCACTGTGCACTGCCTTCTTGGAAACCACCATGCCAAGTGCACCAACAACAGCGAACGTACCCGAGACCCAAAAAACTACGCTCTCACCATTCACTATTCGTCACCTACTTTTACGGCGCTTGGTGTTGGGCTGCTGCCAACTTTGCCTTCGTAGTAATCGATTGCAGTTGTACCTGGAGCCATGTCATGAGGTGGAAGTTCCATACCAGCCAAAAGCGGAGCAAGTAGATCTTCTTTTGTGAAAATCAATTTCTCGCGACTGTCATCGGCTAGTTCATATTCATTGGTCATGGTTAGCGCTCTGGTTGGGCATGCCTCAATGCATAAACCACAAAGAATGCAGCGTAAGTAATTGATTTGATAAGTCCGGCCGTAACGCTCTCCTGGTGAGAAACGTTCTTCTTCAGTGTTGTCCGCACCTTCAACATAAATGGCGTCCGCCGGACAAGCCCAAGCACACAACTCACAGCCAATGCATTTTTCTAAACCGTCTGGATGCCGGTTTAGCTGGTGACGACCATGGAAGCGAGGCTTTGGTGGATACTTATCCTTCTCTTCCGGGTACTGCTCTGTTGTCACCTTCTTGAACATCGATAAGAAAGTAACTCCGAATCCACGGATAACTTGTGGAACTTTAGACATTGGTGCCCTCCGTAGTTTCCGTTACGACCTGAGATGCAGGGGCACCGCTTGAAATCGTTACCTTTGCGTGGCGTGATGGCTGAGCAACTTGACCTGGCATTGGTGGAACTGGGAATCCACCAGCAAAAGGATCGAAGTCTTGCTCGGCTTCTAACGCAGCTCGTTGCTCTTCAACTTCGTCAGATTTCTTGCGTCGTAAATCAAGTGTGTATGAAATCAAAACAATCACGATTAGCACTGCACTGGCCGCAAACAGCAAGTTACGCGACTCTAAGCCACCGGTGTTGCGCAAGTAGCGAGCGATTGCAACGATCAAGATCCAAGCGATGGAGACTGGGATCAAGAATTTCCAACCAAACTTCATGAATTGGTCATAACGCAAACGAGGTAGCGTTCCGCGTAGCCAGATGAATACAAAGATGAATGCGAAAACCTTGCCAAAGAACCAAAGCATTGGCCACCAACCGACATTGGCCTGATCCCACAGCGAGATTGGCCAAGGTGCGCGCCAGCCACCAAGGAACAAAGTCGTGGCAAGTGCTGAAACAGTAACCATGTTTACGTACTCAGCCAAGAAGAACAATGCGAACTTCAAAGATGAGTACTCAGTGTGGAAACCACCAACAAGTTCGCCTTCAGCTTCCGGTAAGTCAAATGGCGCACGGTTAGTTTCGCCAACCATTGCAGTTGTGTAGATGATGAAAGACGGAAGTAGTAGCACGATGTACCACATTGGTTCTTGTGCTGCGACAATCTGCGAAGTTGACATTGACTCGGCATAAAGGAATACCGCAACAAACGAAAGTCCCATTGCAATTTCGTAGCTGATCATCTGGGCTGAAGAACGAAGTCCACCAAGTAGCGGGTAGATCGAGCCTGAGGACCAACCAGCAAGCACGATTCCGTAAATTCCAACGGATGCAATTGCCAATATATATAAAACTGAAACTGGGAAGTCGGTCAGTTGAAGTGGAGTCACTGTGCCAAAAATCGAAACTTCAGGACCCAGTGGGATTACGGCAAATGTTAAGAATGCTGTGGTGGCTGCGATAACTGGTGCCATTACGTAAACCGCTAAGTGGGCACCCTTTGGAATGATTTCTTCCTTAAGGGCTAACTTAATTCCGTCCATCAATGACTGAAGTAAACCAAATGGTCCGACCCGGTTTGGTCCGATTCGCATTTGCATACGACCAACAACGCGACGCTCTGCCCAAATAGTAAGCAAAGTCATCAGAACCATAATTACAAAAATTCCTAGAACCTTAACCGCAATAACTGCAGCTGGGTCATTTCCAAAAATACTTAGATCACCTTGCGCTTGGGAGCGAAACATTAGTTACCTCCCGTTGCAACGTCAACAACACAGCCAGATGACAAGTTCAAAGAACTACCCTCGCTATTTGCTGGCAACCAGACAACGTCATCGGACATTCCAGCAGTGACAATCAGTGGCGCACTGGCACTATTGCCACAGCAACTTACGGTCGCAGTTGCGCCATCAACTAAGTTCAACTTTTGTGCAGTCGCTGGGCTAACTCGAACTACTGCAACTCTGGCAGTTGCCGCTAGGTATGGTTCTCCACTTTGCAATGAACCCTTATCGAGCAAGTGACGCCATGTGGAAAGCACAGCTTGGCCGTTCCCGACTGTCTCAACAGGTGCTGCATCGGCTTTTAATGCAGGCTTAGTTGCAGTGGCCCAGAAATCGGTAACTGAAAGTGATTTTCCAAGTTCGCGAGCTAACTCACCAAGAACATCGGCATCACTTAGTGCGCCTGGGGTTGGAATGACCGCACCAAAGCTTCGGTCGCGGCCTTCCCAGTTACGGAAAGTTCCGGCTTTTTCAGTTACAACTGCAACTGGCAGAACTACATCTGCTTCTGCAGTTACATCTGTGTGGCGAGTTTCAAGCGAAACTACGAACTGCGCTTTTTCAATTGCAGACATTAGGTCGCCATCAACATCTTCAGGCGAAACGCCACCTACTACTAGTCCCTTAATTGCTGATCCAGCATCGGCAACAATTTCAGAAGTATTGCGACCATCAATTGGAAGTAAGCCGGCGTCAAGCGCGCCGCGATCACCTGCACGACGCGGGATCCAAGCCAACTTGGCGCCAGTCTTTGCAACTAGTTCTGCTATAGCAGTGAGGGCACCTGGAGTTTGGGCGGCACGTTCGCCAACCAAAATCACGCTGTCACCTGAAAGATGGGTTGCCGCGGAAGCAATTACTGATACTTCTTCGCGTGGACCTGCAGTTAGTAAAGTTCCCTTCATCTTGGCAAGACCAGCACTTGTGTAAGGCGCAACTGAGTAAACCTTTGTTGTGCCACTTAATGCTGCTTTGCGAAGACGCAAGAAAACAATTGGTGATTCATCTTCTGGTTCAAACGAAACCAAAAGCACACTCTTCGCAGCTTCTAAGTCTCCGTAAGTTACCTCAAGGCCCTTTTTAGCTACATGATTGGCTAGGAATGCAGTCTCTTCGTTACTTACTGCGCGAGCGCGGAAGTCAACATCGTTTGTGCCAAGAACTTCTCTGGCAAACGATGCGTAAGCATGCGCATCTTCAACAGTTACTCGCCCACCGGTTAAAACTGCAGTTGCTTTTCCAGTCTTTGCTAATCCAGCAGCTGCTACTCGCAATGCTTCTGGCCATGAGGCTGGAACTAAGTTGCCTGCATCGTCACGAACCAATGGATGAGTTAAGCGACCTTCGTTTGTGTATGGGAATGCAAATCGACCCTTGTCACAGTTCCACTCTTCATTAACTTCAGGTGCATCCCAAGCCAAGCGACGCATAACTGTGCTGCGACGAACGTCAGTACGCAGCGCACAACCACTTGCGCAGTGTTCACATGCAGTAGGTGTGCTCACTAAATCAAACGGACGGGAACGGAAACGGTACTTTGCACTAGTCAACGCACCAACTGGACAGATCTGAATTGTGTTTCCAGAGAAGTATGAATCAAACGGCTGATCTTCCGAGGTTCCAACTTGTTGCTTTGCACCGCGTTCTAACAATTCAATGAATGGATCGCCAGCAATTTGGTCTGCGAAGCGAGTACAACGAGCACAAGATACGCAGCGCTCACGATCAAGCAGAACTTGAGCGCTCACATTGATTGGCTTTGGAAAAGTTCGCTTGGTGCCTTCGAATCTTGTTTCACCTTGGCCATTTGTCATTGCCTGGTTTTGTAATGGGCACTCGCCACCCTTGTCGCAAATTGGGCAATCAAGTGGGTGATTAATTAGTAAGAACTCCATGACACCGGCTTGAGCCTTTTCGGCCATTTCACTGGTGTGCTGAGTTTTGATAACCATGCCATCAGCAACTGTGACTGCACATGAAGGTTGTGGCTTACCTTGTCCTTCAATTTCAACCAGACACATGCGGCAGGCGGCAACTGGATCTAAAAGTGGGTGATCACAGAAACGTGGAATTGCAGTGCCAAGCATTTCGGCAACGCGAATGATTAAAGTTCCCGCTGGAACTTCAACTACTACGCCATCAACGGTGACAGTAACAGTTTGTGTGGTTACGGTCATCGAGTCGCTCCTGCAAATACTGTGGCGGCAACTGGATCAAAGCTTTCGTTAGCTGGCGTATTAGTCGCCTGCACAAATTCATCGCGGAAGTACTTAAGCGCTGCTGGGAATGGTGTTGCGGCAGCATCACCAAGAGCGCAGAAGGAACGACCAGCAATTTGCGAGCAGATATCGATCAACTTATCTAGATCAGATTCAGTGCCATGGCCATCTTCGAATCGATGCAGAACATCACTTAACCACCAAGTGCCTTCCCGACATGGTGTGCATTTGCCACATGATTCGTGCTTGTAGAAAGCCAACCATCCAGTTACTGCGCGAACTACAGAAGTTGTTTCATCGAAAATCATTGGGGTTCCAGTGCCTAGCATGGAACCAGCGGCTGCGATGTCTTCGTAAGTTAACGGAGTATCAAGTAAATCTGGAGTCAGCATTGGAACCGAAGATCCACCTGGTAACCAGAACTTAACTTTGTGACCGTCGCGAACTCCCCCAGCATGCTCAAGAAGCTCACGCATTGTGATTCCAAGTGGGGCTTCGTAAATTCCTGGACGATTTACGTGACCAGAAACTGCGAACAACTTGAAGCCTGGTGACTTTTCAGTTCCGAATGACTTGAACCAATCAACACCGTTGTTAACGATGTATGGAATGTTTGCAATTGTCTCAACGTTGTTTACACAAGATGGTGAAGCATAAAGTCCAGCGACGGCAGGAAACGGTGGCTTCAAACGTGGCTGACCGCGACGACCTTCAAGGGAATCCAGTAGCGCAGTTTCTTCACCACAAATGTAAGCACCGGCACCGGCGTGCAAAACAACTTCAAGATCAAATCCAGATCCCATGATGTTCTTGCCAAGGTAGCCGGCTGCATAAGCTTCGCGAATTGAATTATTAACCCGACGGAAAACGTGTGGAACTTCGCCACGAATGTAAATGAATGCGTGGTTAGCGCGCATTGCGTATGAAGCAATGATGATGCCTTCGATTAATGAGTGTGGGTTAGCCATCATTAATGGAATGTCTTTGCAAGCACCTGGTTCAGACTCATCGGCGTTGATAACTAAGTAGTGCGGTTTGCCATCGCCTTGTGGAACAAAGCTCCACTTAAGGCCTGTTGGGAATCCAGCGCCACCACGTCCGCGCAGACCTGAATCTTTAACCATCGAAATGATGTCATCTGGGCCAGTTGCGAAAGCCTTCTTGAATGCAGTGTAACCGCCGTGGCGCATGTAGCCCGTAATTTTGTAGGAATCAACTTCATCCCAATGGGCACTGAGTACCGGAGTTAATGTCATTTCTTTACTCCTGGTGCAGTTTGGCCAAGTTCCTTAGCGCGATTCAATCCGGCAAGCATTTGCTCATCGGCCTGTACGCCTTCATCAACTAAGCCATCATCGAAGCCAGCCAAAGTTAATTCGTTTTCCTTAAAGGTACGAATCTTTGGCCCACGGGTGCTGATAACTTCTTTGCCGCTGGCAAGTTTTTCAACTATATCAATTGCAGATTCGGGTGTCATGTTGTCCAAGAATTCCCAGTTCGCAGTCATAACTGGTGCGTGTGTGCAGGCAGCCTGACATTCAATCCGCTCAAGCGATATTTTTCCATCTGGAGTTACTTCGTCATGGCCGATACCAAGGCGAGAACTTAGCTTCTCCCAAATTGCATCGCCACCGAGAATGCCACAGCCCGGGTTAATGCATACACCAATGTGATATTCGCCAGCTGGCTTGCGGTGATACATAGTGTAGAAAGTTGCTACTGCAGCAACTTCAGCTGTGGTTAGGGAAAGTTCATCCGCGCATAATGCAATACCGTCTGCGCTTACATAGCCTTCTTCAGACTGAACTAAATGCAGCATTGGCAAAAGTGCAGATCTGGCCTGCGGGTAACGCGAAATGATTTCGCGCGCTTGTACTCGAGTCGATTCAGAAAGTGACATTAACGATCAACGCCTCCCATAACTGGATCAATCGATGCAACTGCAGCAATTACATCTGCAATCTGTCCGCCTTCACACATTGCCGCAACGGCTTGAAGGTTTGTAAATGACGGATCGCGGTAATGAACTCGGTACGGACGAGTGCCGCCATCAGAAACAATGTGAACGCCAAGTTCGCCACGTGGAGATTCAACTGCGCTGTAAACCTGACCGGCTGGAACTTGGAAGCCTTCAGTAACTAACTTGAAGTGGTGAATCAAAGCTTCCATCGATTCGCCCATGATGTGGCGAATGTGATCTAGTGAGTTTCCTTGACCATCAGAACCAATTGATAGTTGCGCTGGCCAAGCAATCTTCTTGTCTTCAACCATGACTGGTCCTGGCTGCAAACGATCAAGACACTGCTCAACGATGTTTAGTGACTGTTCCATTTCAGTTAAGCGAATCAAGAATCGACCATATGCATCTGAAGTTGTCTGAGTCATGACATCGAATTCGTAATTCTCGTATCCACTGTATGGCGCAGTCTTGCGAAGGTCTTCAGGAAGTCCAGTTGCACGAAGCACTGGACCAGTAACACCAAGAGCCATGCAGCCAGCAAGATCAAGTTTGCCAATGCCCTGAGTACGAGCCAACCAAATTGAGTTGTCGACCAACATGTCAGCGGTATCTTTCATGCGACGCGGTAGCGCCATGATTGTGTCGCGGATTTGCTGCTCAGCACCAGCTGGCAAATCTTGTGCCACACCACCTGGTCGGATGTAAGCACTATTCATACGTAGGCCGGTTACAAGTTCAAACAAGTCAAGAACTGATTCGCGCTCGCGGAATCCGAAAATCATTGCGGTAAGTGCGCCAAGTTCCATACCGCCGGTTGCAAGTGCAACTAAGTGTGATGAAACACGGTTAAGTTCCATCATCATTACGCGAATAATTTGTGCACGTTCTGGAATCTGATCAGTAATACCTAGGAGTTTTTCAACGCCTAAGCAATATGCAGTCTCATTGAAGAATGGTGACAAGTAATCCATACGAGTAACAAAAGTTACGCCCTGGGTCCAAGTGCGGAATTCAAGATTCTTTTCGATTCCGGTATGTAGGTAACCGATTCCACAACGAGCTTCAGTTACGGATTCGCCTTCAAGTTCCAAAATCAAACGCAATACACCGTGAGTTGATGGATGCTGTGGACCCATGTTTACAACAATGCGTTCGTATTCGCCTTCAGCTGCGCCAAGAACTGAATCCCAGTCTTGACCCATAACGGTATGGACGCGACCTTCAGTCGTTTCGTAATTAGGTGAGTAAGTATCAGACATTAGCTGTAAGACCTCCGAACATCTGGAGGTGGAATTGTTGCGCCCTTGTATTCAACTGGAACGCCACCAAGTGGATAGTCCTTGCGCTGGGGATGGCCTTGCCAATCATCCGGCATCATGATGCGGATTAAGTGTGGATGGCCATCAAAAATAATTCCAAAGAAGTCATATGCTTCGCGTTCATGCCAGTCGTTGGTTGGGTAAACCGACATGATCGAAGGAATGTGTGGATTTGCATCTGGTACGGAAACTTCAAGTCGAATTCTGCGATTGTGGGTTATCGAGCGGAAATGGTAAACCGCATGTAACTCACGATCTTTATATTCTGGATAGTGAACGCCGCTAACGCCAAGGCAAAGTTCAAAGCGCAGACCTGGTTCATCGCGAAGAGTTTTTGCTATCGCAACTAATTCACTCGGGCGAACATGAAGTGTTAGCTCATCATGATCTACAACTACTTTTTCAATTGCCTTATCCCAAGATGAATCAAAATCTGGAAGAGCTGCAATCAATTCGTCAGCAAGTACATCAAAGTAACTTCCGTATGGGCGTTCAGATGGAGCTGGAACCGGTACCACAGTTGCAAGTCCACCAAAGCCCGATGTGTCACCAGAGCCAGAAGCGCCAAACATTCCTTGGCTGGCACTTGTCACTTCAAGCAACGGCTGACCGTTGTGTACTACTTCATTGCTCATCGCAGTAAACCTCGCTGCGCAGTTACTGGAGTTGCAAGTAGTGCTTCTTTTTCAAGTTCAACGATTTCACGTTTGCGGTTTGAGCCCAACTTGGTGTCACCGATTTGTTCGTGAAGTTTTAGTAAGGCATCGATAAGCATTTCTGGGCGAGGTGGGCAACCCGGCAGGTAAATATCAACTGGTACTACGTGATCAACACCTTGCACAATTGCATAGTTGTTGAACATGCCTCCTGAGGATGCACAGGCACCCATGGCAAGTACCCACTTTGGCTCTGGCATTTGATCGTAAATCTGACGAAGTACTGGAGCCATCTTCTGGCTAACGCGACCAGCCACGATCATCAAGTCAGCTTGGCGAGGTGAAGCGCGGAAAACTTCCATACCAAAGCGAGCTAAGTCATAACGTCCTGCGCCAGACGCCATCATTTCAATGGCGCAGCAGGCAAGACCAAATGTTGCTGGCCATAGAGAGTTCTTGCGGGCATAGCCAGCTAAGCCTTCGACCGTGGTTAGTAAAACACCACTTGGCAGTTTCTCTTCTAGTCCCATTTTTTCCTCTAACCTCTAAAAATTCTTAATCCCACTCGAGTCCACCGCGACGCCAAACAAATGCGTACGCAACTAGAACTGTGAGAATGAAAATGATCATTTCAATTAATCCAAACAAACCAAGCGCATCGAAGGTAACTGCCCATGGGTAGAGAAAAACTATTTCGATGTCAAAAATAATGAAGAGCATTGCGGTGATGTAGTACTTGACTGGGAAGCGTCCGCCACCAAGCTGGGCTTGAGCTGGCTGGATTCCACATTCGTACGCATCAACTTTGGCGCGGTTGTATCTTTTTGGTCCGGTAAACGAAGCAGCAGCAACAGAGAAGACAGCAAAACCAAATGCCAAAAGACCTAAGAAGAAAATGGGTAGGTACACATTTCCCTGTCCCACGGTTAGGCCACCTTTCGCTTGCGCTAGTCAATCCTAGAGCCGAAAAGCCCCTTGAAAATTCAGCATTTGTGCGTTTGTGAATTAATTCACTAATGCGCCCTTAGTTTATTTGCCGAGGGTTAATGGGTCACTTTTGGGTCCTGGCTTACTAGCCGATCGTTAATTCAGGTGACTATTTGGTTGCTCGGTGCAGGGCAACAATTCCGCCAGTTAAATCGCGATATTCGCAGGTTTTCCAGCCTGATGCCAAAATCACTTTGCTCAGTTCGTCCTGATTAGGCCAGGCCCGAATCGATTCGGCCAAGTAAACATAGGCATCTGGATTGCTCGACATCTTGTTAGCTACCGCGGGCAGCGCCTTCATTAGGTATTCCATATAGACCGTGCGAAATGGCGACCAAGTTGGATGGCTGAATTCGCAAACTACTAGGCGGCCGCCTGGCTTGGTGACTCTGGCCATTTCAGCAAGCGCTTTTTTCGGATCCTGAACATTTCGCAGTCCAAACGAGATGGTCACGGCATCGAAGGATTCATCGGCAAATGGCAAGTTCATGGCATCGCCTTGAACGAAAGTTAAGTGTGGGAATTGGCTGCGGCCAACCTCAATCATTCCGGCACTGAAATCACAAGCAGTCGGATTGGCTCCGGCTTCATAAAACGGCTGCGTACTCGTTCCGGTTCCAGCAGCTAAATCCAAAATTTCTTCGCCAACTGTTGGTGCTACAGCAGCAACCACAGCTTTGCGCCAGGTGCGAGTCTGGCCCAAGCTCAGAACGTCATTTGTAATGTCATATTTTTTTGCGACAGCATCAAACATTGCAGCCACTTCATGAGGCTCTTTGTTTAAGTATGCGCGCGACATGTCTCTAGTCTGCCATCTTTTATGCCGTGCGCATTCCCAAGCACTTAGGCCAAAGTCGGCAACTTATCTAGCACCGATTTCCAAAGCGCATGCACATTTGGAATGGCTGCTGCTACGCGTTCCTGATCCTTAGTCAATGTCGCATCACGCAAAATCACACTTGCAGTCGTTGGTGATAGCGCAATGTCACCAACGAATAGGGACTTCCAGACTTTATCTTCATCGCTTCTTATCTGTTCAAGATCTGCCATATCTTTGCGCAAGGTCGCTGCCTTTGCGGTGAGGTTTTCACGATGCTCTTGTGACAATGTCACAATTCCTCCAATAACTGCTCCGCCATTGAAGAAGATAAACGGGATTGCCGCATATGCCAGAGCTGCGCTATAGGAACCCGAATCGTCGCCTGCGAAATACCCGAGGATTAAAAGCCAGAAAAACAAATAGGCAATCACAATTGCTTCGTAGATAAGTACTCGGATTAAAACGGGCAGGCTGGTTACTTTTGTCACTACGTAATTCTCATAAGCCCAAAAAATTACGAAACTTGAGATGCTTAAAACGATTCCCCAAAAAAATGCGTAGGCATCAGTTAAGAAGTAACTGAGCCAACTACTAAATCCAAAAAAGGCAAAGATTGAAATCAATCCAGGAAGAACATCATTCTTTTGAGTACTGGCATTGATTACAGACGAAAGGGTGGAGTTTGATCTTGAACCAATTCTTGGGATTCGAACTAAATCTGGAAAGCGATTCGAGATTTTCCCGATTCGGCTCTCGACTTCATCTAGCGTTTCGTTTAGGTGGCTTATTTCAATATCAATATCTTGGTTGCGCGAACTTGTTCCCACAAAGTTTTCTAAAGTGCCCCTGGTTGATTGAATCTCAAGGGAAACTTCTCGAATTGCAAAAGTCCTAGCCTCTTTAATAGTCAAAGAGAGCTCAAGTTGTTGCTTAGACAAAGTTGTCAGCAACTCTTTGCCAATATTGACTTGTCTAAAGTTGCTATCCAAAGCTGCGGAGACCCAGCCAAAGCCAAGATAGATAAATGTTGTAAACATCAGACTGATTGTGCGTTGCAATTGAGATTGCGTAATTGGCTCTAGGTTCCAAGTTCTAAGAATGACTTCAAACAGAAATGTACCAAGAATGTTCACAAGCAAAACGGCCACTACAACAAGCACTGGAAAGTATTTTCCTAATGCGGCACGAGGTAGCAGTTTTCCAACGATTGCTAGCAGGGCGACAACCAAGCATTGCGAAATTGCCAGCGCACCAAGACTGTAGACAATGAACTGACTTTGATCAGCTGCATAGACTGTTAGCTTTCCAAGTGAGAAAACCAACGATGACAGACTTAAAGCAGCCAAATTAAACGTCTCGGGACCGGCAATATTTTGGATTAACTGACGCTTTTTTGGACTTGCTGGCGTGGCAGTTAACTGGGTCACACCTTAAGTCTATGTAGGTCATACGCGCACATGCCCAGAAGTAAAAGACGTCGTAGGCTTATCGAGTTATGACTTCATTAGCTGCGGACCAAGAATCAATCTTGTACGTCCGAACCGTTGAAATACCTGACATTCCTAATCTGCTTGCGCTCTTGCCGGCAGACGGTGGTTTGGCCTGGATCAATGGATTAGCTACAAATCAAATGGGAATTGTTGGCTGGGGTGAAGTTACTCGTAGTTCATTCCATGGACCTGAGCGATTTAGTCGGGCGCAACGCTGGTGGTCCCAACAATGTGCAACTTCAAAAGGTGACGAACCAATTGCCTTTGCCTCGTTTGCCTTTGATAAGGATCCAGGAAATTCAGTTTTAGTAATTCCAGAAGTAGCAATAATTCGAAACCAAACTGGTACCCGACTAACAATTACCAGCGATGTCGCAATCTCGGATGCGCAGCTTGCTGGAGTTCTCAGTGAGATAAATCGACCTCGGGTAGTTTCGCAAGGAATTAACAACGTTACTTGGTTACCCGGATCAAGACCGGTGTCGGAATGGCAAGCCGCCGTAGATTCTGCAGTTGCTCGCATCAATGCCGGAGAGTTAGACAAAGTTGTTTTGGCCCGAGACATCGTGGCTCAACTCGATGAACCAATTCACATCGGCGCACTACTAATTCGACTTAATGAATCGTTTCCAGAATGTTGGACTTTTTGTGTAGATGGATTAGTCGGGGCCACTCCAGAACTTTTGATTCGTCGTGATGGTGAACACGTAACAAGCCGAGTACTTGCTGGAACTATGCGTAGAAGCCGGGACACAGATCGCGATGGCCAACTTGCTGCCGAGTTGCTTGACTCAGATAAAGATCAAGAAGAGCATGTTTACGCCGTCGAGTCAGTTGCTGCTGCGCTTGCAACACATTGCACAGATTTGAATGTGCCAGAACGTCCATTCATTTTGCGTCTAGCGAATGTCCAGCACTTGGCAACTGACGTTACTGGCGAACTTGTGGATGCTGCCCCAGCGCTCGCGCTTGCCGCTTCATTACATCCAACCGCTGCAGTTTGTGGAACTCCGACTGAGCGTGCCACACATGTAATCAAAGAACTAGAAGGTATGGATCGCGGCCGCTACTCAGCTCCTGTTGGATGGCTAGCTGCTAATGGCAACGGTGAGTTTGGGATTGCATTGCGATGCGCTCTCGTTGAAACTGACGATCGAAAGAGATTGCGATTGTTTGCGGGTTGCGGAATTGTTGCTGGCTCAACTGGCGAATCTGAAGTTGCCGAGTCGCAGGCTAAATTCGCCGCGATGAAATCGGCCTTGGAATAACTAGCCGTTATTGGCTGGAATTGTTTCCCAGCCACGCAATACAAAAGTTGGACGTTGAACTGGTGTTCCAGCTAATTGCAGGTTTGGGAATCTTTCAAACATCATCGGGAGCGAGTTTTGCATCTCGAGCCGAGCTAATGGCGCACCAATACAAAAATGAATTCCGGCACCAAATGCAATGTGCGGATTGTGCTTCCTAGTTATATCGAATTGATCAGTGTTTTCAAAAACTTCTTCATCCCGATTTGCCGAACCCAGCATGGCTACAACTTTTTGTCCCACAAGAACTGTGGTTTCACCAATTACGGTTTCACTTGTCGCAGTTCTTTCAAACAT
>JALRCB010000089.1 GCA_023257525.1 Candidatus Nanopelagicales bacterium | reverse complement strand
GCGCATCGAAATGATCACCGAGTGCGTTAAGCCTTACCCAAACATCGTTGTTGATACTTTCACTGGATTGCTTGTTGACTATTGCAAAGTCAACGGAATCAGTGCGATTTTCAAGGGACTTCGAGCGGTATCGGACTTTGATTACGAACTTCAGATGGCTCAAATGAACTCCCGTCTAGGCGTTGACACCTTGTTTGTGGCAACGAATCCGGAGTACAGCTTCCTTTCATCCAGCATTGTTAAGGAAATCGCCAAATTTGGTGGGGATGTGGCCGGCCTGGTCCCAGACAACGTGCACGAGGCCCTCAAAGCCCAATTGCGCTTAAATTCCTGATTTCTCGGAGTTTTAGCCAGCACTCACTCTGGAGCTCGATTTGGGAGAGCCACTAAAAACGCGCTAATCTAGCCATTGGTCTTTCACGAGGCCGAATGAGCCTTACTTCCAGCGAGGAATACTGTGTCTACCCTCGATCCAAGCTCGCCGCTAGTTCTCGATACTCGAGATCTTGGTCGCCGTGCTGGATCGATGAAGAAACTGGATTTCTCGGTGGCGGCACCGGCTGATCTCGGCGTCGGATTGATTGCAGTCCCACCAGGATCTGAAATTGAGTTTGATATTCGGCTCGAATCAGTAATTGATGGGGTTCTCGTCACCGGAAGTGCTTTACTAACGGTTGCGGGTGAATGTTCAAGATGTTTGGAGCCGTTGTCTTTCGATACGGAAGTCGATCTCCAAGAACTTTTTGAATATCCCGCGACTGATTCGCGAGGCCGCCAAATTGAAAATGGCAACGATGACGATGAACAACCGAAGCTAGATGATGATCTTCTTGATCTAGAGCCGGTTATTCGCGATGCAGTATTGCTGGCTATGCCGCTAGCACCACTGTGCCAACCTGAATGTGCAGGACTGTGCATCACTTGCGGTGAAAACCTCAACGATGTTCCAGATCACGCACACGAAGAAATTGATCCGCGATGGGCAACTCTTGCGAATCTCAAGGATTTAACTGACGAATAAGAAAGACGATTTGAACTAAAGAGTTCGAATCGAAAACCTGAAAGGATGGCAGACCGTGGCCGTTCCGAAGCGTAAGACTTCACGCAGCAACACCCGTCATCGTCGTTCCGCATGGAAGGCAACAGCTGCAAACCTTGCAACCTGCGATCGTTGCCGTGCTCCAAAGTTGCAGCACACTGCTTGCCCAACTTGTGGCACATACGACAAGCGCCAGGTCCTTAGCGTCTAATTGCCGTGGCCAAGTCCACACCGCAAGAACAGCTATTTGACCGACTGGGTTTAGTTTTCGATGCCCAGTTACTCGAGTTAGCGCTCACGCACCGGTCATTCGCCTACGAGTCAGGCGGACTACCAACCAACGAGCGACTTGAGTTTTTAGGCGATTCCGTTTTGGGCGTCGTAGTAACCGATGAGCTATATCACCGTTACCCAGATTTGCCGGAAGGCAACCTTGCAAAACTTCGCTCTGCCGTAGTCAGCGCTCGCGCATTAGCCGTACAAGCCCGCCGCCTTGGCTTGGGTGAATTCATCCGCCTTGGTCGTGGCGAAGAAACTACTGGTGGTCGTGACAAGTCTTCGATCCTGGCCGACACGTTTGAAGCAATTCTTGGCGCTGTCTACTTGGATTTAGGAATTGAAGTTTCGCGCGAACTAATTTTGCGGCTGCTAGATGAACAACTCGCCGAAGCTGCTGAGCTTGGCGCTGGCTTGGATTGGAAAACCTCACTTCAGGAACTCACTGCCGAGTTTGGGATTGGTGTTCCAACATATGCAATCGATGAATCAGGACCTGATCACGCCAAGAGATTTGAAGCCCAAGTTGTATTGGCCAATAAGCATTACGGTCATGGCACGGGCAGTAACAAAAAGGAAGCAGAGCAACAGGCTGCAGCCAGTGCTTATGCTGAGTTGAAGGCCGAACGTGCCATTGAAGAGCAGCGCAATTCCGAAGACTCCCGCAGCAGCGAGTAGTTATGCCGGAATTGCCAGAAGTCGAAGTTGTCCGTCGGGGTATCGATAAGTGGGTAAGTGGTCGAACCATCGAGACCACAAAAGTTTTGCACTCCAGGGCAGTTCGTAATCACATTGCCGGATCAAAAGATTTCATCAAGCGACTTAATGGTCGAACCGTAACTTCCGTTAACCGACGTGGAAAATTCATGTGGCTCAGCTTGGATGATGATCATGCTTTGGTAACTCACTTGGGTATGAGTGGGCAAGTTCTAGTACAGCCACTGGATGCTGATCCCGAAAAACACTTACGAGTTCGGTGCACATTTACCGATAATGGTCGAGCGATGCACTTCGTTGATCAACGAACTTTTGGTGGCATGGCAATTGAAGAAATGGTTGAAGATGTTGCCGGTCGCTTGATACCAGAGTCCGTCCAACACATTGCGCTAGATCCACTTGATGAGTATTTCGATCCAGAAACCTTTATCTCGGGAATCCGCAAAAAGAACACCCAGGTAAAGCGTGCCATTTTGGATCAAACGCTAATTAGTGGAATTGGAAACATTTATGCAGATGAAGCTTTGTGGCGATCCAAAATTCATTGGGCCACGCCTACTCAGCGCTTAACCCGCGCTCAAGCCGCAACTCTCTTAAAGCATGCAACTGAAGTTATGACCCAAGCACTTAGCCAAGGTGGAACCTCATTTGATGCGCTTTATGTGAATGTAAACGGGGAGAGTGGTTACTTCTCGCAAGAACTTAATGCTTATGGCAGAGAAGACGAGCCATGCGATCGTTGCGGCAGCATCATTGTGCGCGAAGCCTTTGCAAACCGCTCGTCATTTCGTTGCCCACGTTGTCAACGCAAGCCGCGGACAAGTTAAAGCCGACCCTGACAAAATAGTGCAATGGGAATAGCGCCATGACTTACATGCCGGTAGATGGAAAACCGGATCGCATGCACGTGGGTGCGCGGGCGCTGGATTTAACTAAGTGGATAGAGATTAATTCCGATTACGAATCCGATCTCGCTCAGAAGCGCGATCTACTAACAAAGAAACATGATGAAGTTTTTGTATCTATCCCGTTAGGCGATGCGGGCTCAAGGGAAGTTCTTGAACTTCTTAGCGAACACTTGCCTAGGATTTTCCCAGAACGCTGGCCAAACGAAGTCTCTGTTGACCCAAACCTGCATCCATTGGAAGCCGCATCACTACTTGTGCAAGAAGACCTCTGCGTTATGAGCCAAGTTGGGAAAGATTGGATCTTGTCAGCAGCTAGTTTGTGCTTTCCAAGTCGCTGGGATGTTCGCGAAAAGATTGGCAAAAACCTGCTTGGGATTCATGGTCCAGTCCCGCATTACGCCGAGACCATCGGAGCCGCCACCCAAAACATCTTCGACAAACTAACCGTGGAGCGTCCAGTTTGGCGCGTGAACTGGACCGTTATGGATAGCGGGGAACTTCATCAGCCAACTGCAGTTCGCAGTCCGGATGCCATGGAAATTACAAGCGCCAATATCGAGGAGGCGCTCTACTTCCGACGCGAGCGCCAAACCTTGCGAAAATTGCCTGATTCTGGAGACATTCTCTTCACAATTCGCACATATTCGGACACTTTTGCTCAGGTAGTTAAACAGTTTCCAGACTTCCGCCAGCACATCGGCACCACCATTGCTGGATCAACGCCTCAGCTAGTTGACTACAAGGGTTGGGCCAATATCCTGGGCGAATTGCAATCCTGGTCAAAGTCGTAATTTCCCTGCCCAAATCCAATGATTTCAAGGGCAAAAGATAGACTGGGCGCAAGCAATTCCACCGCCTGCGTCCTCTTCCCCTGACCAGCGAAAACTCGAGAAAGATTCGCGTGTACCTGAAGAGTCTGACGATCCGCGGCTTCAAGTCGTTCGCATCTTCAACGACCCTGAATTTTGAACAAGGCATTACTGCAGTTGTCGGACCCAATGGCTCTGGAAAATCTAATGTTGTCGACGCAATCGCTTGGGTATTGGGTGAGCAAGGCGCAAAAAGCTTGCGCGGCGGAAAAATGGAAGATGTTATCTTCGCTGGCTCATCCGGTCGAGCACCATTAGGTCGCGCTGAAGTTTTACTAACAATTGATAACTCTGACGGCGCACTACCAATTGATTATGCCGAAGTAACTATTTCTCGAACCATGTTCCGCAACGGTGGATCTGAATACGCAATCAATGGCACAACATCTCGCTTGTTAGACATTCAAGAATTGTTAAGCGACTCGGGCATTGGTC
>JALRCB010000088.1 GCA_023257525.1 Candidatus Nanopelagicales bacterium | reverse complement strand
AATTAACTGCCGAACCTTTCGATCTGCGTGCATAACTGTGGTGTGGTCGCGGCCACCAAATTGCTGCCCGATCTTCGGTAGCGACAAATCAGTAAGCTCGCGGCACAAGTACATAGCGATCTGGCGAGCAGTTACCAATACTCGGGAACGGCTAGCTCCAGTTAAGTCATCAAGTGTGACACCAAAGTAACTAGCGGTCTGAGCCATAATCAAGCTCGCACTGATTTCTGGTCCGGCTGCATCTGAAACCAGATCCTTAAGCACAACCTCAGCCAAATCCAAATCAACTGGAGCTCGGTTCAAACTCGCAAACGCGGTCACTCGAATTAACGCACCTTCAAGCTCACGAATATTTGTTGACATTTTTGACGCAATAAATTCCAAAACTTCTGGCGGCGCACTTAATCTTTCTTGCGCACTCTTCTTTCGCAGAATCGCGATACGAGTTTCTAAATCGGGCGGCTGAACATCTGTGATCAAACCCCACTCGAAACGTGAACTCATTCGATCTTCGAAACCTTGAAGTTGTTTCGGCGGTAAATCGGACGTGACAACAATTTGTTTGTTCGCGTTATGCAAAGTGTTGAACGTATGGAAGAACTCTTCTTGAGTTTGAACTTTGCCGGAAAGGAACTGAATGTCATCAACCAACAAAACGTCAATATCCCTGTAACGGCGCTGGAATTCCTTAGCTTTATCGTCACGAATTGAGTTAATAAAATCATTAGTAAATTCTTCTGAACTCACATAGCGAACTTTCGAACCCGCATAAAGAGTTCTGGTGTAATGACCAATTGCGTGTAGCAAGTGAGTCTTACCAAGACCAGATTCACCGTAAACGAAAAGTGGGTTGTATGCCTTAGCTGGTTGTTCAGCAACTGCTCGAGCTGCCGCGTGCGCGAAACGGTTTGAGGAACCAGGCACAAAAGTGTCGAAAGTATATTTCGGATTAAGTCGACTTCCTTCTTCGGAAGTTCTAGGAGCCGGAGCGGGACCGCGACTAGCTTGCGGCGGCAACGCCGGATTTGGATCGGACTGCAAACCAATCGATTCGATGTCGGCGTAAGTCGAGTCGGCCAATTCATCTGTTGCTTCATCGTCAAGATCTGGCGCAATCGATTCATCCACAGTTACGGCTAAGCGCATTTCGCGACCAAGAGTGGCCGAAAGTGCATCACACACAATTGGGCTAAGTCGGCTTTCTAAAACGTCTTTTGTGAATTCGTTTGGAGCGGCAACCAATGCGGTGTCACCAACAATGCCAAGTGGGCGGGTCAAGGTTACGAATGCTCGTTGTTGTGGAGTTAGTGCTCCGGATGACAAAGACTCTAAAGTCCGTGCCCAAACCTCATTAAGGTCCAGATCTTCCATTTCGCTCCTTGAGTCCAAGTTTGCAGTTGGGGAATAATTGATTTCCACAGGCTCGGACTATGCAGACTACGGCCTGTGGATACCGCCTGACAAGTTGTTTTCCACAGGAAGCCAACTCGGATTTTGAGTTTGACCGAAACCCTTAACTACCCGTATCTTTAGTGAGTTAATACCGAGTTCGATGTGCACCTCGTCGAATGTTCACGAACCTAGAAATTCGTGGATGTCCGATGGCCAATCGCCTCATCCCTACTTCCTTTTGGAGTGTCAGTTATGACAAAGCGCACCTACCAGCCAAATAAGCGTCGTCGTGCCAAGAAGCACGGTTTCCGTAACCGCATGAGCACTCGCGCCGGCCGTGGCATTCTTGCCTCACGCCGTGCAAAAGGTCGCTCAAAGCTTTCCGCTTAATCTGCGGCTCCAAGTAAATGCTTCCCGCCTCGGCGAGGTTGCGTAAGTCCTCGGAAATTTCAGCTGTTATGAAATCAGGCACAAGGTTTTCAGCAAAATTGGTGGTTCTACACGTGGCTCAATCTTCAAGCGAACACACAAAAGTGGCCTTTGCTGTGGGTAAAAACGTTGGAAACTCAGTGGTTAGACATAAAGTCACTCGCCAACTAAGGCACGCAATCACGCCGCTGATTGGTAGTTTCCCAGCCGGATCTCACGTTGTTGTTAGAGCTTTGCCAGAGGCCAGTCAGGCAACTTTTTCCCAGCTTTCCGAGAACCTTAAATTCGCTCTTTCAAAATTGGCTAAGTCGTGAGCCAATTCCTTAATTCGATAAAGCATCTGTGGGCGCTGACCTTTGGCCGGCTTTTTGTGGCGATCCTGGTTGGCATTATTCGCGGCTATCAAATTCTGTTAAGCCCGCGAATCGGTCAAGTTTGTCGCTATTACCCGACTTGCTCGCACTACGGACTTGAGGCAATCAAAGTTCATGGCGCGGGCAAAGGCAGCCTGCTTGCAGCTTGGCGAGTACTTCGCTGTCACCCATGGGCAACTGGCGGCATCGAATACACCCCCGCAAAAGGAACTTGGACCAACCGAGAAGTAATTGAACTTTCAACTAATAACGATAGGCAGGTTATTGGCGCATGAGCCTTAATCCATTGGTATGGCTAGAAACTCTGGTTAGTTGGGTTTTAGTTTCGTTCCACTCTTTAACTTCCCGAGTGTTCCTTCCAGACAGTGGTTGGGCCTGGGGTCTTGCCATCGTCATGCTCGTTGTCTTGATCCGTATTATCTTGATCCCGCTTTTCGTAAAGCAAATTAAGAGCCAGCGAAACCTCCAGATCATTCAGCCGCAAGTAAAAGAAATTCAAAAGAAGTACCAAGGTGATCGCGAGCGCCAATCCCAAGAGCTAATGAAGCTCTACAAGGAAACCGGAACCAATCCACTTTCCAGCTGTCTGCCAATCCTGGCCCAGGCCCCAATCTTCTACGCCTTGTTCGTCGTGCTGCAAGGCATTGCAATGAGCCAGCCAAAGGGTGTGCTGACTGACGAATTAGTTGAGTCAGCTAGAAATGCAACCATCCTTGGTGCCCCGATTTATGGCACATTCATGAACCGAGCCGAGACTGCCAACCCAAGCGCTACTTTCTGGGTCACCTTAATCTTGATCTTCTTGATGACTCTGACTACCTTTTTAACTCAACGCCAATTGATGGTTAAAAATATGCCTGCTAATACCCCAATGATTCAACAGCAAAAGATTTTGCTTTATGTATTCCCGATCATTTTTGCGGTCACCGGCATCAATTTCCCAGTCGGGGTATTGCTTTACTGGTTCACCACAAACCTTTGGACTATGGGACAACAGTTCTATGTAATCCGAAATAGTCCACAGCCAGGAACCCCAGCATTTGATGCACTTGAAGCCCGAAGAGCTGCAAAAAAGTCTAAGAAGAACCCTGAATCCGTTACCGAAATCGAGCCGACGCCAGAAGCCAAAGTCATTCGCCAGCAACCTAAAAAGAAGCCTAAAAAGAAACGCAAATAGTTTCACGTGAAACTAAGCAACTACCCAAACTAGATTTCCAACACAGAAAGGCCAAACCAAATGGCTGAAAAACTCTCACTACTTGAACAAGAAGGCGAAATCGCCGCAGATTACTTAGAAGGTCTATTAGACATCGCAGACCTTGATGGCGACATCGACATGGACGTTGAAAACGATCGCGCAACTGTAAGCATTGTTGGCGCAGACCTATCTCAACTTGTTGGTAAAAAAGGTGAAGTTCTAGATGCAATTCAAGAACTAACTCGCCTTGCGGTAACTCGCGAAACTGGCGAACGCTCCCGATTAATGCTGGATATCTCAGGCCATCGCGCTGGAGTTAAGGCGAAATTAATTGAGGTGGCGAAGGAAGCTGCTGCTAAAGCAATTGAAACTGGCGAAGAAGTTGAACTAAAGCCAATGAACGCTTTTGAGCGCAAAGTAGTCCATGACGCAGTTGGCGAAGCCGGCGCATCTAGCATTTCCAAGGGCGAAGAACCAAAGCGTCGAATCGTGGTCCTTCCGGCCTAGTTTCACGTTTCACGTGAAACATTTATCGAAAGACTAATTCAGTGAAAGAAATCACCGAGGTTTACCCATCTGCTGCGGAAAACCTTGCCCGATTCGCGCATTGGTTAGCCGGAGCAGGTGTGGAACGTGGCTTTTTAGGGCCGCGAGAAGTAGATCGAATTTGGGATCGCCACATTGCAAACTGTGCAGTTGTTGAAGAACTTATCCCTGCCAACTCAAAGGTTTTTGACATTGGCAGCGGGGCTGGCTTACCGGGCTTAGTTCTAGCGATAGTTAGACCAGATATCACAATGGGTTTGATTGAACCATTAATGCGCCGGTCTGAATTCCTAAAAGAAGTTGTCACAGACCTTGGTTTAACTGAGCAAGTAACAGTTATTCGCGGCCGAGCCGAGGAACTTAAA
>JALRCB010000087.1 GCA_023257525.1 Candidatus Nanopelagicales bacterium | reverse complement strand
TGGTGGACCAAACTGCCCAATCTCAATTCCACTTATGCATAAAGCGGATGAAGGAATGCGCTCACATTACTTAACGATTCAGTTCTCGATCAATGATGCACCTGCACCAGATGAAATTGTTGTGGCACTTGGTGCTTCAATTGGCGGACGTCCGCATCACCGGATTGGTGATCGCTACCAGGATCTTAAGGATCTTGGAAGTAATGCCAACTAGTTTTGCTCTTCCTGAATCAATAGTTTCTGGCAAAACTTCCAACGGCACCGCATGGAGCCGTTGCGGAAACGGACCGACGATAGTTCTGCTTCACGGTGTTGGCATGAACAAATCAGTATGGGCACCTGAAGTAAACCTGCTGTGTGAAAGTTTTGATGTTTTGATTTGCGACATGTGGGGTCATGGCGAAAGTGATCTACCAAATCGCGAATTGTCTCTGAAGGATTACACCCAGCAACTAGACAATTTGTTAAAAGGGCTTGAAATCGATTCAGTAGTTGTTGCTGGGCATTCGATGGGTGCACTAATTGCTTTGGATTTCGCAATCAATAACCCAGACACCTGCCTTGGGGTTTGTGCGATGAATGCCGTATTCGATCGAACATCTGAACAAAGTGCTGCGGTACAGAAGCGTGCAGCAGATTTAGCTTCAGGTGGGGTGAGCGTAAATCTCGCTGAAACGTTAGAACGGTGGTTTGGTAAACCAGGGACGCAGGCATACCCAGAAGCCGAAGCACTTGCTCGAGAGTTGCTTTTGGATGTAAATCCAAAGGGCTACGAAGCGGCTTACTCGGTTTTTGCAGTGTCAGATAAGGCACATGCTCAGACTCTGGCGACCCTTTCAGCCCCAGCCTTGTTTTTCACAGCAGATGGTGACCCAAACTCAACACCAGAAATGAGTTTGGCCATGGCAGCTTTGACACCGAATGGCTCGTCTAAGGTCTTAACGGGCCACCGACACATGATGACTTTGACCGCACCTGAGGAAGTTTCTGCGACCTTAGCAACATTTACGCAATCCGTAACCAAGTAAGGCTGGAAGGTAAGAAGATATGGCTATGAAGTTTTCACTGTTTGCCCACATCGAACGCTACGACGATTCAGTTTCACATAAGCAACTGCTGGATGAGCTAACTGAATTCACGCTAATGGCCGAAGCCGGTGGCATGGAAACTATCTGGATTGGCGAACATCATGCGATGGAATACACCGTTGCCCCAAACCCATTCATTAACTTGGCCTACTTGGCTGCTAAGACCACAAAGATTCGCCTCGGAACTGGCAACGTTATTGCGCCATTTTGGCATCCAATTCGCCTTGCTGGTGAAGCAGCGCTTTGCGATCTAACCAGCAATGGTCGCCTTGACCTTGGCATCGCCCGCGGTGCTTACATGTTTGAGTATGAACGCCTTATGCCTGGCCTTGATGCCATGGAGGCTGGCCTGCGAATGCGCGAGCTAGTTCCTGCAGTTCAGAAATTGCTAATTGGCAACTACACCCATGACGGCGAGTACTGGAAATTCCCAGAAACAACTGCAGTTCCAACTGCGATTCAAAAACCAATTCCAATTTGGATTGCAGCGCGAGATCCACACACCCATGATTTTGCTGTTGCAACTGGGTGCAATGTTCAAGTCACTCCTTTGGCAAATGGCGATGAAGAAGTTGCGAACTTGATGGAAAAATTCAACACAGCCTGCGCTGCGCATCCTGAAGTGCCGCGACCAAAACTTATGCTCTTGATGCACACTTACGTCGCAAAGACCGAGGCCGAGCTAATGAAGGGCTCGGCTGCTCTGCAAAAGTTTTTCCTTTACTTTGGAAAATGGTTTAAGGCTGAAGCTCCAATCAAAGATGGATTCATTGAGCCAATCACCCAGGCCGAAATCGAGGCACAACCTAATTTGGCACCGGAAGTTATGCGTAAAAACTGTTTAGTAGGCACGCCTGCTGAAGTGATTGCTCGCCTTAAGTCCTATGAAGAGATGGGTTACACCCAGTTCAGTATTTGGCTAGATAGTGCAATGTCCTACGAAGAAAAACGAGACAGCCTAAAGTTGTTTATCGACGAAGTTATGCCTGCCTTCTCGTAAGGGAATTCAGGCTCACTCACCAGGAGTATTCATGGCATTGGAAAGTTTCCAGCAGTTCATTAACGGCAAGTTCGAGTCAGCCAACGAAACTTTTGAAAGCATCGATCCAGCTACTGGTGAATCTTGGGCAACTCTGCCAAAGGCAACTGAAGCCGATGTCGATCGAGCAGTTCAAGCCGCCCACACAGCGTTTACTTCTGGAGTCTGGCCAACACTTAATGCCAGTGCTCGCGGAAAACTTCTTTACAAACTTGCCGATTTAATGGCTGCTGATGCTGATGCGTTGGCTGAACTTGAAACTAAAGACACGGGAAAGATTCGCCGCGAAACCAGAGCGGTGATTTTGTACATTTCCGAGTACTACCGATACTTTGCCGGCCTTGCCGACAAACTCCAAGGTGCCCATTTTGATGTTGATAAGCCCGACATGGAGGCGTACACCAGGCGCGAGCCAATCGGAGTTGTTGCCGCAATTGTTCCGTGGAACTCCCAAATGTTTTTATCAGCAGTGAAGTTGGCGCCAGCCCTAGCTGCTGGTTGCACAGTCGTACTGAAGGCCTCAGAAGATGGCCCAGCTCCCCTACTTAGGTTTGCCAAGTTAATTGACCAGGCAGGTTTCCCACCAGGAGTCGTGAACATTATTACTGGCATGGGCGATTCCTGTGGCAAGGCATTAACAAGTCATCCGCTAGTGGATCGCATTGCCTTTACTGGTGGCCCAACTACTGCCAAGCAAATCGTCATGAACTCTGCCAATAATCTGGCTGCCGTCTCATTGGAACTTGGTGGCAAATCTCCAGTGCTGGTGTTTGAAGATGCAGATCTAGAAAGCGCAGCGAATGCAATCGTTTCAGGAATCTTTGCTGCAACCGGTCAAAGTTGTGTCGCAGGTTCTCGCCTTCTAGTTCATTCAAGTGTCCATGCGGAATTACTGGAGATTTTGATAGCAAAGGCACAGCGCATCAAAATTGGTGATCCACAAAATCTTGAAACCGAAATGGGTCCACTTGCAACAAAGCGTCAACTCGTTCATGTTCAAGACGTAGTAGATCGCAGTGTTGCTGCGGGCGCGACACTACTAACCGGTGGCAAGGTTCCGGCTGGTTTTGAATCTGGCTACTACTACGAGCCAACGATTTTGGATTGCGCTGAATCAACTGTGGCCTGTGTTCAGGAAGAGATCTTTGGCCCAGTTCTCAGCGTCCTAAAGTTCGATACGGATGCGCAAGCCTTAGCAATCGCAAATGATAGCGAGTATGGATTGGCCTCTGGTGTATTCACAAAAGACATCGGTCGGGCTCATAGATTTGTACGCTCACTACGAGCTGGAATTGTTTGGGTTAATACCTACCGAATGATTTCGCCGATGGTGCCATTTGGTGGCTACGGTCAAAGTGGAACTGGGCGTGAAGCGGGTGCTGAATCAATTTTGGATTACACCAGAACTAAATCAGTTTGGATTAACACCAGCGAAGCACCGATTAGTGATCCATTCATCATGCGCTAAGTGACTTCACCTTAATTAGTGGCTGTAAACGCTTTGGTATCTTCGAATATTAAGCTGCCATCTTCAGCCGAAGTATCTGAGACCTTTAGTACGTAGTTTCCCGGTGCTAACTCGCCTAAATCAATGCTCCAGTCCGAACGGTCTGGACATGCAGTAGCAGCAGTTGTCGCACCAGAACTAACGACATCTCCACCTCTAGTTAACTCCCAAGCAACGTTCGCCTCGAATGTGCAGGCTGAACCAGTTATAGAAACTGGATTAGAAACATCACTTCGATCCAGCAAGTCAATCCAAATGCTGGCCAATACTTCATAACTTGGCGCAAGTGTAAACACTTGTGAGAAATCAACATGTCCAGCGAGTGATTCTGAAACTAGTCCATCAATCGTAAATTTCACTGAAGTAACGGTTGGATCATTTTCAATTAGCGTCCAAACCATTTGATCAATGGCTCGCTGTTCAGATTCCGCCCCTAAGGAAATTCGGCCGAGCGTTAAATCAACCGTTGCAATTCCTTCAACAACACTCACGCTGTTTACTTTGGTTCCGTTGTTCCAGAGCGTGCGATGATCGCCATCAAATGGCGGCAGCTGTCCGTCAACCAACATCACCAAAGCGTTAAAGCCTTTGTCATCACCTAAGTCATTTTCGACTTTGCTGACTTGATGCACTTCACGCACTAATCGAAATCCTTGAGCAGTCTCACTGACGAAATAGAATACGTAGTCCTGGAGATCATCAATCATTGGCATCGCGGATTCACTCAGAGTGC
>JALRCB010000086.1 GCA_023257525.1 Candidatus Nanopelagicales bacterium | reverse complement strand
GACGCCTGGATAGTTGTCAGACCAGTTAGTTGAGGAGCCCAACAACTTAGTGTGCGGCGGAGTTCCCAATAACAAGTCATAACGTTCAGTCTCTAGGCCAGCTGCGCCACCAAGAGCTAGACCATGATCGCCGAATTTTTCACCTTCAACTCCATCGAAAATCCAAGATACTGATTTGTGATAGCTATCTGGCATTCGATAGTAAGGATGGCAGGCATCAAATCCTTGAGTTGTAAACCCAACACCAGTTAACTTCTGTGGCGCTCGACCACGATTGCGCCAGATGCCACCGCGTTCAGCCGAAGTTGCGTGGTAATACTCACCAGGTTCGGCTTGCCAGGCACGCATTCCAGCTTCACCTTTTCGCACTTCCATGATTTCTGGTTCGCCATCACGGTAAGAGATGACCCAGTAGAAGCCATTGCCGCCCATGTACATCAGGCGACCACCAGTTGAAATGTATTCCTCTAATACATTTAGCCCGAATTCATTCCAGTACTCCGGATGTGATCCAGTAATGATTACGGAATAGTTCTTTAGCCAATCTAGACCATCGCGCATTAAGTCATGGTCTGTAGCAATTTCAAAGTCATAACCTTCATGCTCTAACCAGGCGGTAGCTGACAAGTCACGAGGGAATTGCCACGTTGTGCCAATTGCTGACGAGCGCCATTTTGGACGCATGTTAAGAATTGGTCGTAGCCACGACGTGTAGCAAACACCTTCGCCATCAGCGTAATGATCGTATGTTGATCGACCGTACTTTGGATCTTGGAAGTAATCCGCTTCGGTTTTTGTTAGGACCGCTGGATGTGAACCGATAGCCTGCGCCACCGGCACATGGTGCACGATCATTTCATTGGCGTATGCCAAATATGAATTAGTTGGGAATAAGTAAAGTATTCGAGCTTTTGGCTTTGCGGCTCGTACGAAAAACGGGATGTGATCTTCCACTTCCCCAATGCGAATTCGTGCTGCATACGCTGCGCTCTTTAAGCCGGCTGGAATTTCCCAACTGAATGTCACATCCCACTGGCAATCAACAACTGAATCGTCATGAAATGAGATGCCACCATACTCTTGTGGCGCAACTCGCCAATCATCATGCTTTCCAGACCAGTTGTAACCTGTCATCGCTCGAATCGGACGCTGAATTCCGATGCCATTTAGTTGATTGGCGCTTACATCAACTACCGTGTCGTCAATTCCATTTTCGCCATAACCGATTGTGGTGTCCCAGGCTGCGATTAAACCTTCTGATATTGGATCAGCACAGCATTGTGACTTAATTTCGGCCAGACTTAGGGCGCGATTCCATACGTAGGATCGATCAATTTTTCCATTGAATAGCAAATCCTTGAACGCCCCGCGGACGGTCGCCGAATTTGCTGCAGCTGCCCACATAAATTCTGTGGTGGGATTCTTTATCTTAAGTTTTAGGGACTGCTCTACTGAACTCAAATGATCAAATGGAGCGACTCTTCCCAGACGACCGTTGTATGGATTAACTATTGCTTCTTGGTGCAAGATTGCTTTGCCGGATTTGGCATCAAATGATGCAGCAACGAAGTACCAAGTGTGATGTGCCATTGGAACTTGGGAAACGATTTCATCGGTGTCGCTTCCATTCGCAATCCAAAATGCCAATCGGCCAGCATGATCTATGCCTAATGCGTATCCGGCTGTTTCATGTAAGGAAAACTTGCCAAGAAGAACTTGTCGACCTTTCTCGGGCGTTGTTGCATACACATAAGTCGCAATGGTCACCGAATCCGTTAAGGCTAGTTTTCCGCTTGGGTCTGGAACCCGAACTGCATTCCCTAAGTCAACAAACTGCTTCTTGACAGGCTTGATGCCAGAAAAATTCGATGGGACAACTTCTTCAATGAATCCTGGCCCTTCCGGATTTTCATCGCCATGAATCAATCGGACGATATCTACTTGTGCCTCAGTTGCATTGTCAGCTGTGACATAGAAGGAAATGGTTTCGCCCTCAGCCACACTTGGTTTATCTGTGTAGCCAGTTACTGATACTTGTGCCATTTGATTTCTCCTTCTAGTGCTGTGACTTTAAGTCGTTTATGCGACGAAGAAATACCGCGTGGTATGCCTCATCGAGATTTGAATATGTCTTGTCGTCAACTGATCTCGGTGGAACTCCTGGAATACCGCTGAGTGCCACTACTCGATATGCCTTATAAGACTCTTCGCAATAAACCACATACTTGTTGCTAATTGGTTGCTTGCGGAAATAGTTAAGGATTCGCTCCAGGTGATCAGAATGCTGTCCTAACGGACTTAGGCGATGCTCCTCGATAATTTCTGGGGTTATCCAATCCCTTAACTTGTCTCGGATTGCTCGCTCAAATTCGCGCTCCGCGATCACACCCTTGTCAGCAATCTCGGGTCCTTGTTCAGGCAAGAAAGCTCCATAGCGGGTGGTTCGAGTTGCCCTTGATAAGGCTTTCCTACGTTCTCGGATTTCAATGAGTTGCTGTCTAAGGCCAAACAAACCGTTTCGGGTATACAAAACTGAAGCCAACATCAGTAGGCCAACCAAAATAATGCGCCATGGACCCCAGGCTGTGAACCATTGATTCAGGAAAACCACGATTACAGTTCCGACGACTGCACCTTCAGCCTTACCTAATCCTCCGATGACAATCATGGCCAACAAAAGCAGCATTTGGTCCAGGCTGAACAAACTAAGTGATGCGCCACCTTGGTTAGCTGCATAAAACGCTCCAACAAAGCCAAGCGCCGCCGAAGCAATCAGGAATACCAGAAGTCGAGCTCTTTGAAAATCAATTCCAATTGCTGACGCAAAGGATTCGTCTTCCTTGGACGATTGCGCAGTTCTTAGCAAAATTCCGATTCTGCCTCCACTAACTAACCGGAAGACTCCCAAAGCGAGCAGCAGCACAACAAACGAGGTCAGATAGGAAATAGCTTGTCCCGTTGTAGTTTGCATAGCTTCTTCAGAAACAATTCGATCCGCGCCAAACAGTGCACCGTTGAATTGCCCACCAAGCGATTCAGACTGAGTCACATAATTGCGGCAAAATTCAGAAATACCGATAGTAAGCAATGCGTAGTAAAGACCGTCAAGCCTTCGCGCTGGGATGCTGATAATCAAACCCATTAACGCGCCAAAAACCGTGCCGATCAAAAGCATTAAAGGCCAGGGGATGTCATAAGTAATGCTCAGATATGTTGCTGCATATGCTCCAACACCAACCGTTGCCAAGCTGGCATAGGACTGCAAGCCTGCGGTACCAATAATCAAAGTCCAGAAGACATTGATTGCGGCAAAGAAGCAAATGCTACCAAAAATTGAAAAAACTAATTGTTGACCGACTGCAATTGGAATTATGGCTAACGCGAGTAAACCAACAATCCAAAATAGTGGTTTTTTGTCACGCAAAATCAATTCGCGCTGCAAGGTCTTTGGGTTGTAGCGTCCTTCAAATCTAAGTAGCGATCGCTTAGTACCAGGAACTCTGATTCTGCGGAAAAGCGAACTGCTTTTTACTGGCCAACGCGGAATCAGGCGACGGCGTCCAACTTCGTATTTACTCACGAACATCCTCCAATACGCCACCTAGACCACGCGGACGGAAAGTTAGAATTGCAATTACAAGTGCGAACTGAACGAACGGAACGAGTGACTGTTCGGTATACCGAGCCGTAACAGCTTCAGCAAAACCTAAAAGAACGGCAGCGGCAACAGTGCCTGGCATTGATCCAAGTCCACCAGCTAAGGAAATGATTAAACCAACAATTAGTGGCTGCACACCGGAAGTTGGACTTACGAAAAAGATTTGCCCCAGTAGAACTGATGCCAATCCAGATAATGCACCACTTAGCGCGAGTGCAATCATTCCGGTAGTTCGAACTGAAACACCCACCATATTTGCGCCGAGCGGATTCATCATCATGGCTCGCATTTGAAGTCCGCGTCGACTGTTGCGCATCCAAACTGTGACTAGCAAAAGCACCACGGTCGCAACAACTATGGTGCCAATCTGGCCATAGGCAATACTAAATTCGCCAATCTTTAGTCTCTTAATTCCGAAAATCTGCGGCAATGGCTTGCTCTGTGGACCAAAAATCAACATGAACATTTGAGTTCCAATGATGCTTATTGCAAGCGTTGCAATAAGGCCGCGGACAGGGAAATTTATGCGATCGTGAAGTGGCAGGAAGGCTAGGCCACCAACTACTAACCCAGCTACTGCAGAACCAAGCATGCCGAGTAAAACTACGCCCAAAGAGAGAATCGCACCATCTCGAATGCTGAAGCTTTTTGCCATGTACTGCGCAAACAAAAATGCCACATAGCCACCAGCTGTAAAAACAAACCCTTGCGCTAAGTTCAACATT
>JALRCB010000085.1 GCA_023257525.1 Candidatus Nanopelagicales bacterium | reverse complement strand
CACGCACTTGGCTAGCTTCAGGTAATTACGCGTGTAATACCCAGTGAGTTACCTCTGGTGGGTTTGCAAAAAATGGTCCGATTAATCCACGCCATTGGGTAAACAAATCTGACTCTCGGAAACCAACCATGTGGTCATCAACTGTGTCCCAGCCAATTGCGATCAAGTAAGTTGATGGCTTTTCAACACCTCGGTGCACGTGAATAACTTGAAAACCTTTAGCTTGTGAAACTACTGCTTTTGCCTGTTCCATAGCGGCTTCGAATTCAAGTTCTTTTCCTGGCACGATCTCCATGAATGCAGTTTCCATAATCATGGTTGCCAGATTACCTTTTGGCTCGCTTCTCATCCCACACTGGCTCGTCAGATTCCCGAACCGTTGAGTCCGCGCCGAAGATTACGAAGCGATCCATAGTTCGGGAGAACCAGCGATCATGTGTAACAGCAATCACAGTTCCTTCGAAAGCGTCAAGAGCCCGCTCAAGTGATTCGGCTGACTCAAGATCTAAATTGTCTGTTGGTTCATCAAGCAACAACAAAGTTGCGCCAGACAATTCAAGTAACAGAATTTGGAATCTGGCTTGCTGACCACCAGATAGGGATTCAAACTTTTGTTCACTTGCACCGGCTAAGCCATAGCGATCCAAAGCTCGAGCCGATTGTTCTTGTTGCATGCCGCTTCGGTGTTCATCGCCACGGTGCAAAATCTCAATCAAAGTCTTACCCATTAGTTCTGGATGATGATGCGTCTGGGCGAACCAACCTGGTCTAATGCGAGCCCCAAGTTTTGCACTGCCACTGTGGGCAACTGGGTCAATCGTGACATCACTTATCGGCAAATGCTCTAACTCTGGATCGGATCCACCGGCTGCAAGTAAGCGCAAGAAGTGACTCTTGCCGGACCCATTAGCCCCAAGGATTCCAACACGTTCGCCAAACCAAATTTCTAGATCAAATGGTTCAACTAATCCAGTTAAGGAAAGCCCTTCGCAAACAACTGCTCGTTTACCAGTACGACCACCTTTGAGGCGCATCTTTACATTTTGCTCAATTGGGATTTCTTGCGGTGGGCCAATTTCTTCAAACTTCTTTAATCGAGTTTGCGCAGCCTGATACCGCGAAGCCAGTCCGTCATTGAACTTGGCTTTGACTTTAAGCATCTGCACTAGGTCTTTAATCTTTTGGTGCTCTTCATCCCAACGACGTCTTAGTTCTTCCAGGCGAGCAAAGCGATCTTTACGAGCTTGGCCATGGGAGGCAAATCCCCCGCCATGAATCCAAACAGAGTTTCCAGCATGGCCTAACTCAAGAGTCACAATCTGTTTTGCCGTGTTGGCTAACAACTCGCGATCATGGCTTACATACAGGACTGTTTTCTTGGTTTCATTCAACTGATCTTCTAGCCACTTCTTGCCAGGAACGTCTAAGTAGTTATCTGGTTCATCCAGCAACAGAACTTCTTCTGGGCCACGCAATAAAGCTTCTAAAACTAATCGCTTTTGCTCACCGCCTGAAAGGCTGCCAGCTGATCGATATTGCGCTTGATCAAATGGCAATTGAATTGCAGCCATAGTGCAGACATCCCAAAGGACTTCGATGTCATAGCCACCAACGTCAGCCCAGTCCGCAATTGCTTGGGCGTAAGCCATCTGGTTCTTTTCGCTGTCGTCTTCCATCATGGCTAGCTCGGTGGCATCAATTCGAGCAGCCGTTTGGGCAATGGCAGGTGGCGCCACCGTCAGCAGTAAGTCTCGAACTGTTCCATCGGTCATGTGTCCTACGAACTGACGCATCACACCCAGGCCGCCAGTGCGCGCAATGCTTCCTTCATGCGGTTGTTCATCGCCAGCAATCATTCGCATCAGCGTTGATTTGCCAGCACCGTTTGCACCAATCAGTGCAGTAATTGCACCTTCACCCACTCGAAACGAAACATCAAGTAACAAAATCCGACCATCAGGAAGTGAGTAAGTTACATGCTGGACATCAAGATGCCCCATCAGAATCCCTTACTTGCAATGTCTCTGCGATCCGCTTGGCATACTCACTTGCATCGGGATACTTAACGTCAACCAAAGTTAAACCTAGAGCTGGAGCTGCAAATACATGAGCTTCACGTTCTCGACCTGCCAAGTAGTTTTCCAGCCAAGCTTTATCGAACTTGCCTTCGCCAATAGCTAGAACTGCGCCAATTAATCCGCGCACCATTGAATAGCAAAATGCATCAGCTTCTAATTCAACTTTGATTAATCCATCGGCGGTTTCTGTCCAGTCAAACTTCATCAAAGTTCGAATGGTTGTGGCACCTTCGCGCTTTTTGCAAAACGCTGAAAAGTCATGCAGCCCAATTAATGATTGACTGGCATCATTCATTGCTGGAACATCTAGTGGCAGGTAACTGCGGTGTGCCCGATCCCGTAACAAAGGATTGCGCTGTCCCTGATAAATCAAATACTCATAACGACGCGACAAGGCTGCAAACCGAGCATCAAAGTCTGGGGTTGTGATTTCGAGTTCCTGGATTGCAATGTCTTCCGGAAGAATCGCATTAATCCTGTATGTCAGATCCTTCATTTCCATGGCATCTGTTTCGGAAATGTCGAAATGAATCACTTGGGCTGTTGCATGAACTCCGGCATCTGTTCTGCCGGCGCACTGAACAATTACTCGATCTACGCGAAGCAAAGTTGAAATCGCATCTTCTAGTACGCCTTGTACTGTGCGACGATCTGGTTGCATGCCCCAGCCAGAGAAATCTTTACCGTCATAGGCAATCTTGCCGCGAATGCGAATGAGCCCCTGCGCTGCGTTAGCAACGAGGGGCTCATTCGATAGAACCATTTATCTACGCTTCGTCAGTTTTTTCTTCTGAAGCTTCTTCAGAGGCAGCAGCTTCGTCAGATGAAGCAGATACTTCTTCTTCAATAACTGCTACTTCTTCAACCGCTGCAACTTCTTCAGTGTTCATTGATTCCGATTCAACGGCCTCGGCGACTTCGTCGCTGCCGGAATCGGCCACAACTTCATCGACTACTACTGCGGCTGCGGCTGCTTCCTTGGCTGCTGCAGCGTCTTTTGCTGCCTTAGCCATTTCGGCTTCCTTAGCTGCCCGGCGAGCAACACCTTCAGCAGCGCGAGCTGCATCTAGAACTTCAACAAGTTCAATCACTGCCATAGGAGCGTTGTCGCCCTTACGTGGACCAATCTTGACGATGCGGGTGTAGCCACCTTCGCGGTTTTCGTAGCGTGGACCAATCTCAGCGAAAAGTGTGTGCACTACATCCTTGTTCCGGATGACTGTCAAAACTCGACGACGGGCATGTAGATCGCCCTTCTTTGAGATGGTGATCAATCGCTCTGCAACTGGACGCAGACGACGTGCGCGCGCTTCAGTCGTTGTGATGCGACCATGCTCGAACAACGCAGTTGCGAGGTTAGCCAAAATTAGGCGCTCGTGTGCTGGACTTCCGCCCATTCGCTTGCCCTTGGATGGCTGTGGCATGTTTCTCTCCTGTCAATTCGTTACTGAAAATGAGTGCTCGTTAGAGCTGCTCATCCTCAGCGAAACTTTGGTCATCATCGGCGGTTGCATCATCAGCTGAAACTTCAGCAGGTGCTGCTTCGGACTGGAAAGTTGCATATGAACCAGCTGGTGCAAATGCTTCTTCTTCGTCTTCGTTGTAATCATCGTCAAATGCCGATGCGTACTGGCTTGGGTCAAATCCTGGAGGTGAATCCTTCAGTGCAATTCCCATGGAAGCTAACTTGTCCTTGACTTCGTCAATTGACTTAGCGCCAAAGTTACGAATGTCCATCAAGTCTGCTTCGGAGCGAGTGATTAGTTCTCCAACAGTGTGGATACCTTCACGCTTTAGGCAGTTGTATGAACGAACTGTTAGGTCAAGTGCTTCAACCGGCATGCTTAGCTGTTCGGCTGCAAACTGATCAGTTACTGATGGACCGATTTCGATGCCTTCAGCGTCAACGTTAAGTTCACGAGCTAGACCGAATAGTTCAACAAGTGTTGCTCCAGCAGATGCGATTGCATCGCGTGGTGCAATTGATCCCTTGGTCTCAACATCGATTACAAGTGAGTCGAAGTCAGTGCGCTGTTCAACACGTGTTGCTTCAACCTTGTAAGTGACCTTTAGAACTGGTGAATAGATCGAGTCGATTGGAATTCGCCCAATTTCGCCACCGGATGCCTTGTTGTTCGCAGCTGAGATGTAACCGCGACCCTGTTCAACCACGATTTCCATGTCTAGCTTGCCCTTGTCGTTCAGGGTAGCTAGGAACAATTCTGGGTTGAAGATTTCAACGCCAGCTGGTGGCGCAATGTCAGCAGCTGTAACTGGGCCTGGGCCCTGCTTCTTTAAGTACATAGTTACTGGCTCATCGAACTGTGAAGACACAACCAAGTTCTTAAGGTTCAGGATGACTTCAGTGATGTCTTCCTTAACGCCTTCGATGGTGGTGAATTCGTGTAGCACGCCATCAAGCTTGATGCTT
>JALRCB010000084.1 GCA_023257525.1 Candidatus Nanopelagicales bacterium | reverse complement strand
TCGACTGAATTGATTTAGTTTTCTAGCCAGAAACCCATCGAGCCAATCTGTGAACGAACTCACGATCAAAATGATTAGCGCTAAGCCATCATTTTCTGGACCAACAATTAGCCAGAAGAAAACCGGGACGCCGAGCAATCGCAATGCACTAAGTGCATTTGGAATAGTCCAATTACTGTTAGCAACACCTAACTGCGTTGGATTTGCCATATCGCAAGCCTAAGGTCAACCAAGGTGTTTCTATGCGATAGCCTTTCCCGAGAAGAAAAATAAGCCCTGGTACTCCAACTGGCAGAGAGCGCGGTCTCAAACACCGTTCAGTGTGGGTTCGAATCCCACCCAGGGCACCATCTAAATCTTTTACAATCCGGTAAGCGAGCCTCTGATATTCGCAATTTGCCCCAAAACACCATTGATAAATTTGCCAGATTCTGGCGTACTCAAAGTTGCGGCAATTTCAACAGCTTCCGAAACCGCTACCCCGCTATCAACCTCGGGGCGCCAAAGTAATTCCGCAATTGCTACCCGAACTATGGCTCGATCTACTGCTGGCATACGTTCTAGCGGCCAATCTTGGGAGTAAGTAGAAATCACTTCATCGATTCGATCCATGTGAAGCTCAACGAGTCCGGCAAGTTCGATCGCATAATCGTTTACATCAGGGTTTCGTTCGAAAATTTCAGTTGATAAGACGCCGCGTTGTTCAGCTTCGAAAAGTGATTCAACGGCGCGCTGGCGAGCTTTAGTTCTGGTGCGCACTTAGTTAACTCGACCTAAGTACGAACCATCTCGAGTATCAACTTTGACCTTGGTGTTTGATTCGATGAAAAGTGGAACTTTAATCTCAGCACCAGTTTCAAGGGTTGCTGGCTTGCTGCCTGCACTTGAACGATCGCCCTGTAAACCCGGCTCAGTGTAAGTGATCATCAATTCCACGCTAGCTGGAAGTTCAAGATAAATCGGAAGGTCGTTATGAATTGCTACGACGCCTTCTTGATTCTCCAACATGTACTTGGATCCATCACCAACAATTGCATCTGACAAGGTGTACTGCTCGAAAGTTTGTAGGTCCATAAAGATCCAGCCGTCGCCATCGCGATACAAGTACTGCATGTTTCGCTTATCAACATCGGCAGTTTCAACTGAGACGCCTGCGTTAAATGTCTTGTCAACGACCTTGCCCGAAAGGATGTTCTTTAGCTTGGTGCGCACGAATGCGGGACCCTTGCCTGGCTTAACGTGCTGAAACTCAACAACGGTCCAGAGTTGTCCATCGATGTTTAGGACAAGTCCATTTTTTAGATCATTAGTTGAGGCCACTTGCACTCCTTGTTAAGTACTTACAGTTCCAGTAATTCATAGGGCAAATTCGTTAGGTTTAAGTAACCCTCTGAATTAACAACAATCGTGTCCTCGACTCTCACGCCACCCTTATCTTTCAAGTAAGCGCCAGGTTCAATAGTTATGACCGTGTTAGATGCAATCTTAGCGGCTTCGACGCGTCCGAAAAACGGATCCTCGTGTATCGCAAGTCCAACTCCGTGCCCTAGACCATGTGTGAAGTTCTCGCGATATCCGCTATCAGTAAGAGATTGATTCACTGCCTTTTCTACTTCAGCAAATTGAATGCCTGATTGGATTGTGTTTCTGCCAGCTTCCTGCGCTGAAGTTACAGCAGAATGCAATTCTGCTTGCCAATCTGCCGGCTTTCCAACAACTGCAGTTCGAGTGCAATCAGCATGGTAGCCATCCACTTTCGCTCCAAAATCAATCTTGAGGAAATCACCTGATTGGAGTTCACGGTCAGTTGGCTCGTGGTGCGGAATGGCACTGTTTGGTCCGGATGCCACAATGGAAGCGAAGGCAATATCGTCGGCGCCATACTCGCGCATTCGTTGCTCAAGAACATCTCGAATGAACTTCTCGGATTGTCCTACTCGTACCGTCTCAATCACGTCCAAGTAGGCCTTTGTGGAAATCTCACATGCTCGCTTAATTAGTTCGATTTCACTCTCGTCTTTAACAACTCGTAGCGCCTCAATCACTCCGACTGAACTTGAAAATTGGTGATCAAGCGATGCAACAAGATTTTGATAGGCATCAATTGAAAGATTGCCGCCTTCGACAAGCACTTCAGATTTTTGAAGTTTACTAAGTAGCAATTCTGGAAAATTTCTTCCAATCACAGCAGGTAGCTCTGGAACTTGAGTTGCTACCTGAATTTCATATCTTGAATCAGTAGCCAGTATCGCGTTTGAGTCACTTACTAGTAGTGCTGCATTCGAACCAGTAAACCCAGTTAAGTAACGAATGTTAATCAAATTCGTTACATAGAAATACTGACCCGGCTTGATCTGCAGTTGTAGCCGGCTAATCCGTTCTAGTGTCACAGCTTTGCTAAGGCATTTAAGGCAAGCACATACGACTGTGCCCCAAAGCCACTAATCGTTCCTTTGGAGATTCCTGAAATCAACGAGATGTGCCTGAACTCTTCCCGAGCTATCGGATTACTCAAATGCACCTCAATCAAAGGCGCAGTAAGCATGGCTGCAGCATCACGAACGGCGACTGAGTAATGAGTAAAAGCCGCAGGATTCATAATCACGGCAACGTCTGATTTTGCTGCCTCGTGGAGCCAACCAATCAAAGTTGCTTCGTCATTTGTTTGTCGAAAATCAACATCAAAACCCAAATTTGCTGCAGTCTCCTTGCAGAGAGTTTCAATTCCAGCGAGCGTTAACGTGCCGTACAACTCAGGTTCGCGAGTTCCCAGTTGATCGAGATTTGGGCCGTTGAGGATCATTACATTACGCATGGTCTTCACCCTGCCCTAGTTTTCCGTGCGCTGCAATCAGCAACGCCGCATCTGGGGCTTCCAGAATTGCTGGTTTTCCAACCTGTTCCAAAACGATAAACCTAAGTTTCGAGCCACGACTCTTTTTATCAATTCGCATTGCATCATGCAGTTGATTGAAGGTTCCCCGATTGTAGGTAACTGGTAGTCCGACACCACTTAGAATCGCGCGATGGCGATTAACGGTTGCTTCATCAAGTCGGCCTGCTAGCTGCGATAGATGGGCAACAAACATCATGCCCACGCTCACTGCATTGCCATGACGCCAGGTGTAGTTTTCAATTCGTTCAACTGCGTGCCCGAAAGTATGTCCGTAGTTCAAGATTTCGCGACCTGTAGATGTTCCGAGAGTCTCCCGCAAGTCGCCGCCAACTACATCTGCTTTGACTTGAATTGCCCGCGCAATAACTTCAGGGGCATGAACCCAGCCTGGACTTTGAGCGCCCAACATGTCGGATTCGATCAAGTTCAAAATAGCTTCATCGCGGATGAAGCCACACTTAATCACTTCTGCAAGTCCACCGATGTAATCATCATGAGATTGTGAATCCAGAAAGTTCATGTCACAGATCACTGCAGCTGGCGAATAGATCGCACCGACTAGATTCTTACCTTCACTAGTGTTGATTCCGGTCTTTCCACCAACTGCGGCGTCCACCATAGCTAACAAAGTTGTCGGCACGTGTACGACTCGGATTCCTCTGAGCCAAGTTGCTGCCACAAAACCCGCTAAGTCAGTTGTTGCGCCGCCGCCTAGCGAAATGATCAGGTCATTGCGAGTGAATCCAGCTTTACCAAGCGCCATCCAGCAAAATTCCAATACGGCTGCTGTCTTAGCATTCTCGGCATCGGGAACTTCAATCGAGATTGATTCCACATTAGAAAGACTCTGTCGCAACTGTCCGGCCGCTGCCTGCATCGACTGTGGATGTATCACCGCTACTCGAGTTGCGCCAGCTATGTGATTAGCAACCTCGGCCAGGATGTCTCGACCAACAAAAACTTGGTAGACATGTTCCGCGGTTACTTGAATGGACTTCATAGCGCTTCAATCTTTCCAAGTTCAGAGACGATTTCCGTAACCACCTCGGAAGGAATCAACTTTGAAGTATCAACAGCAATCGCAGCCACTTCTTTGTAGAAAGGCTCGCGCGCTGCCATTAAGTCAGCTAACTGACCGCGGACATTGCCTAACAAAAGTGGGCGATTGCGATTCATGCCTACGCGATCCACAGCCTGTGCCAAGCCAGCAACAAGCCACACTGTCGTAGCATCCTTGACTTTGGCTCTGGTCTCATCGTTACCTAGCGAGCCACCACCAAGAGCCAGAACAACGTTGTTTGAATCAAGTAGCTCAACAATCACGTCGTGTTCAAGCTTTCGAAATGCCGGTTCTCCATCTTGAGTGAAGATGTCGGAAACGCTTTTACCTGCGCGAGATTCAATAACTTGATCACTATCAAAAAAATCAATGCCCAAATTCTTGGCCAGAAGTTTTCCAACAGTAGTTTTTCCAGCGCCAGGAACGCCAACTAAAACTATGGTTGACATAATCAAATCCTTAGATTCGATTTAAACGCTTCGATGTTTCGGGCAGTCTCAGAAACATGATCGCCGCCAAACTTTTCTAGTAAAGCTTCGGCTAACACTAAAGCGACCATAGCTTCTGCTACGACACCAGCCGCTGGTACTGCACAAGCATCACTGCGCTGGGAAA
>JALRCB010000083.1 GCA_023257525.1 Candidatus Nanopelagicales bacterium | reverse complement strand
GCTAGGACGCACAATCGGACGCCGTAAAGCGGACTAACCTCTACCTATGGGGATTACACAGTCAGGGCTACCTATTGATCCGGTCTATGGGCCGGCATCACGCGATGGCTGGGATCCATCCGTTGAACTAGGCGAGCCAGGTGAATTTCCATTCACTCGCGGTGTTTACCCAAGCATGTACACCGGACGTCCTTGGACTATGCGTCAGTATGCAGGCTTTGGCACGGCTGCCGAATCCAATGAGCGTTACCACCAGCTTCTAGCAGCGGGAACAACTGGCCTCAGTGTTGCCTTCGACTTACCTACTCAAATGGGTTACGACTCAGATCACCAACTAGCTCAAGGCGAAGTTGGCAAAGTCGGTGTGGCTATTGACACCGTCGAAGATATGAAGATTTTGTTTGATCGGATTCCGTTAGACCAAGTTTCAACTTCGATGACCATCAACTCACCAGCATCAACACTGTTATTGATGTACCAGTTGGTTGCTGAAGGTGAAGGCATTCCTGGAACCGCATTAAATGGCACTATTCAGAATGACGTACTTAAGGAATACATTTCCCGCGGCACGTATATCTATCCACCAGCTGCATCATTACGTTTGACTACAGATATTTTTGATTACTGTGCAAAAGAAATCCCACGCTGGAACACAATCTCTATTTCGGGATATCACATGGGCGAAGCCGGTGCTACGCCAGCGCAAGAAATCGCTTTCACACTTTCCAATGGCATCGAATATGTCCGAGCTGCAATTAAAGCTGGAATGAATGTCGATGACTTTGCACCACGTTTAGCTTTCTTCTTTGTCTCGCGAACCACAATTTTGGAAGAGATCGCCAAGTTCCGTGCGGCCCGAAGAATTTGGGCACGCATCATGAAAAATGAATTCAAGGCAACTAATCCAAAAAGCCAAATGCTTCGCTTCCACACTCAGACTGCAGGTGTTCAGCTAACTGCTCAGCAACCAGAAGTGAATCTAGTTCGCGTGGCAATTCAAGGCTTAGCCGCAGTTTTAGGTGGCACTCAATCACTTCACACAAATTCATTTGATGAAGCCATTGCATTGCCAACCGAAAAGGCAGCCCGATTGGCACTTCGCACTCAGCAAGTCTTGGCCTACGAAACTGATGTGACGGCAACGGTAGATCCGTTTGCCGGTTCTTATGTGATTGAAGCCATGACGGACGAGCTAGAAGCTGAGATCTTGCGCCTGATGGGCAAAGTCGAAGAATTTGGTGGCGCAGCGAAGGCGATCGAAGTCGGTTTTCAGAAGAACGAAATCGAAACCAGCGCTTATGACTTCGCCTTGCAGATCGACAAAGGCGAACGAACTGTCGTAGGCGTTAATAAATTCGCAATTGATGTTGAAGAAAAATACGAACCACTTCGAGTCGATCCAGCCATTGGGGAGCAGCAAGTTGCTCGCCTTCAAGCAATTAGAGATTCTCGAAATAACTCTGATGTGACGCGAGCCCTGGATTCTTTAAAGCGGGCTGCTGAGTCAACCGAGAACGTAATGTACCCAATGAAGGAAGCCTTGGCTGCAAAGGCAAGTGGCGGCGAAGTTGCTGATGCTTTGCGTGAGGTCTGGGGTCGTTACAACCCACCAGATATTTTCTAGTTACGCAGCCGATAACATAGTGGTGGTCGTGAAAACCCTGCTGGCTAATCTGAGATCGGCGGTTCACGGACCTAGTCATTGGTGGTTTCAATGTCTGGAGCAAGCGAAAATCTGAACTCAATGCATCAATTTGATGCTGAGTTAACTAATCAAGTTTTTGACTATATGCGGGATCGATTATCGATGCCCGAGGTACCACTAGATTTCCCTGGCGAACCAAAAGTGTTGGCCGAAGCACTATCTGGATTGATAAAGCCGGAAGGCAATTCAGCATCAGATGTACTGAAGCTCTACGACGAAGTTATATCGCGAGCAGTTGTTTCTGGTGATAGCCCTCGCTTCATGGCATTCATCCCAACAGCGCCTACTAAAGCTGCGCTACTTTTCGACATGATCGTTTCATGCGCTTCAATTCAAGGAATTTCTTGGCTGGAAGCTGCTGGTTCGATTTCAGCAGAGAACCAAGTCTTGCGATGGATGTCTGATGTTGCTGGTCTTCCAGCATCAGCAGGTGGCACATTCGTTTCCGGTGGATCCGCGGCTAACTTAGCTGCCCTGACGGTTGCGAGAGATTCCGGTCGGCAACGCCTACACGGTGGCAAGCGATTGCCAGTGCGGATTGCTTTAAGTAAACAAGCACATTCCTCAATTGGAAATTCGCTTGGAATTTTAGATATCGAACCGCTCATTGTTGAAACATCTGGCTATGCCATGACCAAGGCAGATCTAGAGCTAGCACTTTCCAAAGTTGATGCTAACGATGCACCCATAGTCGGAGTAGTTGCTACTGCTGGAACGACCAACGCTGGAATCATTGATGACCTTGCTGGCATTAGCGAAGTAGCCCGGGCCCATGAAATGTGGTTCCATGTGGATGCCGCATATGGAGGAGCAGGATTACTTGCTCCATCGGTGCGAGCTAAGTTTGCTGGAATTGAAAATGCTGATTCAATAACTATGGACCCACATAAATGGTGGTTCTCGCCATTTGATGTTGCCGCGATCCTGTACAAAAATCCAAAGTTGGCAGCCTCAGTTCATACTCAGGATGCGTCTTATCTTGACGTGTTGCACGAAGACGATTCGCTGATCAATCCAACAGATCTTGCTTACCATTTAACAAGACGAGCTAGAGGCTTACCGCTTTGGTTCTCAGTAGTTGTAAACGGCACAGATGCATATCGTGATGCAGTCGAAGCATCTATATCGCTAACTAATGAGGTCGCGGATTTTGTGAGAACACACGATGATTTAGAGCTAGTCATTGAACCAACGCTCTCGGTAGTTTTATGGCGCCGAAAGGGCTGGACTCCAAAGGATTACCGAGACCTACAAGACCGATTAATCGAATCTCAGACCGCACTTGTTACGCCAACTTCGTGGCAAGGAGAAACTGTGGGCCGGTTTGCGTTTGTACACCCAGGAACCACAATTGAGATGGTCAAGGAAGTTTTTGCGAACATTTAATTGCGAGAGAATAGTCCTGTGACCAATGTTGTAATTATCGGTGGTGGCCCAGGCGGCTACGAAGCTGCTTTAGTGGCATCCCAATTGGGCGCTGAAGTAACTTTGATTGAGCGCGATGGCATTGGCGGCGCCGCAGTACTTACTGACGTAGTGCCAAGTAAAGCCCTGATTGCAGTAGCTGAAGCAGCAATCGATACCAAGGGCAGTTCTGCTATTGGTGTGCATGCAACGGATGTCACGATTGATATCGCGGATGTCAATGCCCGATTAAAGAAATGGGCAGCAACCCAAAGTTCAGATATCCAGCAGCGTTTACTTTCCCAAGGTGTGAAAGTGTTGGCTGGAACCGCTGAACTTATCGACGCAGAAAATGTCAAAGCCAAACTTAATGACGGATCTGAGGTAACACTTAAGGCCGAAGTTGTTTTGTTGGCAACTGGTGCCCGCCCAAGAGAGTTAGCTAGTGCAATCATTGATGGCGAGCGGATCTTGAACTGGAAACAGCTTTATGAATTCACTGAGTTACCGACAGATTTAATTGTGGTTGGTTCTGGTGTTACTGGTGCGGAATTTGCAGGCGCTTACCAAGCGCTTGGTTCCCAAGTGACTTTAGTTTCATCTCGAGATCAAGTTTTGCCTGGCGAGGATTCAGAGGCTGCAAAAGTTGTCCAAGATGTTTTCGCAAAGCGAGGCATGAAGGTCCTTTCCCAAACTCGAGCGGTTCAAGTTACTCGAACTGAATCTGGTGTTTCCGTAGAGCTTTCTTCTGGAAAAGTGATTACCGGATCTCACTGTTTAATGGCTGTTGGATCTTTGCCAAATACCGAGAACATTGGATTGGCCCAAGTTGGAGTTTCAACCAATGAAGTCGGATTTATCGAAGTGGATAAAGTTTCTCGGACAAGTGTGCGAGGTGTTTATGCCGCAGGTGACTGCACTGGGGTGCTGATGCTGGCATCGGTGGCAGCAATGCAGGGACGAATTGCAATGTGGCATGCACTTGGTGATTCCGTGCACCCGTTGAATCTTGAAACTGTTTCTAGCAACGTGTTTACCGATCCAGAAATTGCAACTGTTGGTGTGAGCCAAGCAGATGTGGACTCGGGCAAGGAAACTGCCAATGTTTTGAACCTTCCACTTGCGACAAATGCTCGAGCAAAAATGCAAGGTATCTCGGAAGGGTTCGTAAAGATTTTTTGTCGACCAGATACCGGCGTAATTGTGGGTGGCGTTGTCGTGGCACCAAAGGCAAGTGAACTCATCTTTTCGATTGCGCTTGCAGTTGAACACAGACTTACAGTTGACCAGATGTCACAGACCATAACGGTCTACCCGTCACTATCAGGGTCAATTGCTGAAGCTGCTAGGCAGTTACACCAAACCCAAAACTTGAATTAGGCTATTTAATTTCCATTAATTCGGTGCCAGTTGGAACTGTGGTTCCAACTTCAGCGTTTAAGCCAGTAACAATTCCAGCTTTGTGAGCAGTCAGTGGCTGCTCCATCTTCATAG
>JALRCB010000082.1 GCA_023257525.1 Candidatus Nanopelagicales bacterium | reverse complement strand
TAATCTCAACAAGTTTTGTGTTTGTGTTTACCGCTGATGCCGACCCACGAAGCAATGCACAGTTACCGCTCTTGAGCGTAAGTCCTGCGGTATCCACGGTGACATTAGGTCGGGCTTCGTAGATGACTGCAACCACTCCGAATGGGACTCGGCGCTGAGTGATGTGAAGTCCCGAAGGAACATCAAATTCTCGGATAGTTTCACCAACAGGATCAGGAAGTTTCGAAATGTCGATTAAGCCATCAGCTAGCAATTTGATTCGATTCTGATCCAAAGTGAGTCGATCGATGATTGCTGCATCTACATTCGCATAAGTTGCTAATTGCACGTCTAACTCGTTAGCAGCAATGATTTCAGCAGTGTTATCGAGCAATGCTTGAGCCATTAAGTTAAGTGCGAAATCTTTTTGATTGCGAGTGCAATTTGCCAATGACCTGGCTGCCACTCGGGCTGCCTTCGCAAGTCCTGTAACTTCAGTCTTTGCAGCACTCATCATAAGACAACCATGTCATCTCGATGAATTATTTCCCGATCATATCCAGAGCCGAATTCTTGCAATAGATCCGCAGTTCGTTTTCCGATCATTCCTGGTAGCTCATCTGAATCGAATGACACAATGCCTCGGGCAAGTACCTTGCCGCTCGAATCACATACATCAACCGGATCACCTGCAGAAAACATGCCTTGAATGGACACAACGCCTGCGGGCAACAGGGAAAGTCGCTTGTCTACAACTGCAGTTACGGCACCCGCATCAATAACAATGGATCCTTGTGATGTTGTCGCATAAGTCAACCAAAGCAAGCGCGTTGGAATCTTGGACTCGGCAGCCGTGAACAAAGTCCCGACTTCAGATCCGGCAAGTACAGATTTTGCCAGATCTGCAGAGGTAACGATGGTAGGAATACCTGCGGCAGTTGCGATTCGGGCAGCTTCTACTTTCGTTGTCATTCCACCCAGTCCAACGCCGGCTGAGCCAGTACCACCTATTTGGACATCAGCAATGTCATTCATCGATGCAACATGTGAGATTAGTTTGCTGCCAGGTAACTCCGGCAGACCATCAAATAGTCCTGAAACATCAGACAACAGAATCAGAGCATCAGCCTGCACAACCTGAGCCACCAATGCAGCGAGTCGATCATTATCACCAAATCTAATTTCATCGGTTGCAACTGTGTCATTCTCATTAACAATTGGAAGGATCCCTAGTTCCAATAAGCGATTTAATCCCCGCTGGGCATTTCGATAATTTGCTCTACGCAAAACATCTGCCGCAGTTAGAAGCACTTGTCCCACGGTTATCTCAAATTTACTGAAGGCCGCGGCGTACTGTGAAACCAAAAGTGATTGTCCAACGCTGGCAGCAGCCTGTTGAGTTGCAACATCTGATGGTCGGGAATTCAATCCAAGCGGAGCCAGTCCAGCAGCAATTGCACCACTTGAAACTAAAACTATTTGAGTACCAGCTAGTCGTTTTTCGGCAATCACTCTTACTAGGGCATTTACGCGTTCAACATCGATGCCACCTGCTCTAGTGGTCAGTGATGACGAGCCAACTTTGACGACAATGCGCCTGGCTGTCGCTATCTCAGTTCGTTTTACCGTCATCTAGGTCTCCATCAAAATCTTCGATGATAAGTGGATCAACAACTTCTTCAGGCTCACCTGTTCCATACTGACGAATTCTGTGAATCGCCAGACGCTCTTCTGCGCTTAAGCGACGCTTGTCATACAACCGCTGATCTGTACCACGTGGACCTTGATGCAAGTCGCCTGCTGTCGGAGCCCAGTCAAAGACAACGGCACTTGGACCATCACCAATTACAACTTCGTCACCTGCAACTGCGCCCGCTTTAGCCAATTCGAGCTCAATACCGGCTCTAGCCAAACGATCTGCCAAGTAACCGACGGCTTCATCGTTTGAGAAGTCAGTTTGGTGAATCCAACGTTCTGGACGTTCACCGAGTACACGATAACGAACCGTTTCGGCTCCAGACTTTTCGACTTTGACTGTGAAGCCTGAATCGTCAACAGACTTAGGTGTGACAATAACGCGTGGTCGATTCTCAGCAGCAAAAATTGCTTCGGCGCGAGAGGCCTTAACAATTTCAGCAAGCGCGAACCCAAGTTCCCTTAGGCCTTCATGGCTAACTGCAGAAACTAAGAAAACTTGATAACCGCGTTCATGTAAATCAGGAAGAACAAACTCGGCAAGTTCGCGCCCTTCTGGAATATCAATCTTGTTCAGTACAACGACGCGTGGTCGATTTTCCAATCCGCCATATTGCTTTAGTTCATTTTCGATTACATCTAAGTCGTTTAATGGATCGCGATTAGCTTCTAGAGTTGCGCAGTCCAATACGTGAACTAGCGCAGCACAGCGCTCAATATGGCGAAGGAATTCAAGTCCAAGACCCTTACCTTCACTTGCACCTGGGATCAGACCAGGAACGTCTGCCATTGTGAAGATCATTTCGCCTGAGCGAACCACACCAAGGTTTGGTTCCAAGGTGGTGAATGGATAGTCAGCAATCTTTGGTCTAGCTGCAGACATAGCTGCGATCAAGGAAGATTTTCCTGCGCTTGGATATCCAACTAGGCCAACATCAGCAACGGTCTTAAGTTCCAGGATGACATCCCGAGTGACGCCCTTCTCACCAAGAAGCGCAAAGCCTGGGGCTTTGCGCTTAGTTGAAGCCAGCGCTGCGTTACCAAGGCCACCACGGCCACCAGCTGCAATTACGTAACGTGTGCCAATGCCCAACATGTCAGTCAAGACCGTGCCGTCAGTAAGTGAAACAACAGTTCCCTCGGGAACTGACAATTCAAGATGTTCGCCGTATGCACCATTGCGGTGATCGCCTTGCCCAGGCTTACCATTACCGGCGCTGCGATGAGGACTGCGATGGAAATCTAGAAGTGTTGTGACGGATGGATCAACTACAAGAACTACGTCGCCGCCATTGCCACCATTGCCGCCATCAGGTCCGCCAAGTGGCTTGAACTTCTCGCGATGAACCGAAGCACAACCGTGTCCACCATTGCCACCTTGAACATGGAGAGTCACTTGATCGATAAACGATGTCATTGAATCTCCTTTCCAAAAGAAAAGCGGGCCCGAACCGGACCCGCCAATCTACAAAAATTCCGCGGAATTATTCCGCAGGGACAATGTTGATAACACGGCGACCGCGACGGCTACCGAACTGGACAGCGCCAGCAGCTAGTGCGAAAAGTGTGTCATCTCCACCACGGCCAACATTCTCACCTGGGTGAAAGTGTGTGCCACGCTGACGAACAATGATTTCTCCGGCGTTAACAACCTGACCACCGAAACGCTTTACGCCCAAACGCTGTGCATTTGAGTCGCGACCGTTTCTGGTACTGGAGGCACCCTTTTTATGAGCCATGAGTTATACCTACTTCTCTGTCTTTTTAGTAGCAGCTTTTTTGGCCGGAGCAGCCTTCTTTGCGGCTGGAGCCTTTTTAGCAGGAGCTGCCTTCTTCGCTGCCGATGCAGGCGCTTTAGTCGCCTTGGCATCGGAATCAGAAGATACAGCCTTTGCAGGTGCAGCCTTCTTTGCTGGAGCAGCGGCTTTCTTAGCGGCTGGCTTTTCTGCGGCTTCAGCTACAGGTGCAGCCTTTGCAACAGGTGCAGCCTTCTTTGCAACTACAGGCTTTGCCTTTGCAGTTGCTTTGTCACCAGCAGCGATCTTCTCGCTACCAATTGAAATAATTTGCACATCAGTTAGGTCTGAACGATGTCCTTGACGACGACGGTAACCGGTCTTGTTCTTGTAACGAAGAATTTCGATTTTCGGTCCACGGTTGTGGTCAATAACTTCAGCGGTTACAGTGACGCCTTTAGCGTCGGAGTTGACCTTGTCGCCATCCACGATCAAAACAGTTGGAAGAACCACTGTCTCGCCTGGCTTGGCTTGAACGCGGTCAAGGCTAATTAGGTCGCCAACGGCAACTTTCTCCTGGCGGCCACCAGCACGAACGATCGCGTACACGAGGTATCTCCTTGAACTAATGCTTGTTTCGGGTGAAAACCCTAAGTCTTAAGCCTCATAAGGTTACGGACTCAAGGGCCTTAGGGTCAAACCGAGACCGGCTCTTCGGGGGTTGAATCTGGGGTGGAATCTGCGGAATTGTCATTGGAATGGTCGTGATTACCCTTTTTGCCCTTGTTTTTAGGGGTTTTCGAGGCGTCATGGCCATCCATGTTTACAACTGCCCCGCGGCCTTGGCAATGATCACATGGCTCACTGAAAACTTCCAGCAATCCTGCGCCAATGCGCTTTCGGGTCATTTGAACCAGGCCAAGGGAGGTAACTTCTGCCACTTGATGCTTGGTGCGATCTCGTCCTAGGCACTCGATCAGGCGACGAATCACTTGATCGCGGTTGCTTTCTAGGACCATGTCGATGAAGTCGATAACCACGATGCCACCGATGTCTCTGAGCCTTAGTTGCCTGACTAGCTCCTCTGCGGCCTCGAGGTTGTTCTTGGTAACGGTCTCCTCGAGATTGCCGCCCTGACCGACGAATTTGCCGGTGTTGACATCGACGACGGTCATCGCTTCAGTGCGATCGATTACTAGTGAACCACCTGAAGGTAAGTAAACTTTACGATCAAGTGCCTTAGCGATCTGCTCATCAATTC
>JALRCB010000081.1 GCA_023257525.1 Candidatus Nanopelagicales bacterium | reverse complement strand
TCTTTTGCCTACTTCAGATCTGCGTAGCGTTAAGTTGCTGCAAGAGTGTCAACAAGCTGCAGTAAATGATCGCCGCGACGTAGTTTCAATTTTGGATGTGGTTCCAGATGGAAAAATATCTAGTGGTACTGATTCAAATTCCCAAGATCGATATGTCGGAATCGTAACTGAATGGTTAGACGGTGAGACGCTAGATCGACTGATAGTAAGGCGCGGCGAAGTTCTGCCCGTCGAACAAGCGCTACGTCAACTCGGAATTATTGCTAACACTTTGATGCATGCGCATTCGTTGAATGTTTTCCATCGTCGGCTTCGACCACACAATGTAATTTTCTCGCAGGGCCAAGAAGTTCGACTAACAGGTTTTGGGGTTGACTCTGCGCTGTTGGGTCCAGATTCAATGGACGGTGTAGCGCAAGACATTAAAGGTGTTGGGCAATTACTTTTCGTAATGATCACTGGAATGTGGCCGCTAGGCAGTGTTGATTCACTTCCAGCCGCACTTAGTGATGGCGGCTCCGGATTAGTTCTGCCAAGTCAAGTTCATGGTGGCGTGAGCAGTTACATTGATCGGCTTTACCAACGAACTCAAGATGGTACTTACACCTCAATGCGCCAACTTCTTGATGCGTTGTCAGTTGGTGAAGTTGAGGAATCTGAAAGTCTGCAAAGCCGAGTCTCGCGCTTAACTGCAAGTTCGGTTACTTGGTCACCGCCAGAGTCTTCGCAATCTAGCCGAGTCCGTACTTCAGTTATCGCTGGTCTTTCGGTTTTGGTTTTTGGCTGGATCGGCTGGCAGTTACTAACCAGCAATTTCCAAAGATCCGAAGCACCAGTTGCTATCTTGGCGTCACCGCTACCAAGCATTGCAGTGCCGCAAGCCACTGGCGAGGTTGCGAAAGCGGTAACAGTTACGAGTTACGACCCGTTAGGCGATAACGAGGAAAATGCTGATCAGGCTTTACTTGCAATAGATAGTGATAACGAAACTGCCTGGACTACTGCCAGTTACAACACATCTGACATGTCAGGTAAAGCTGGCGTTGGTCTACTTGTTGATCTTGGTGTTGAAAAAGAGGTCTACTCAGTTGAGATTGACTTTATTTCTGCTGGCCATACCGCCGAGATTTATGTTGTTAACTCAACTGAACCAGATTTCGCAACGGAACTTAAGTTCGGTGACACTAATCCAAATGAAAGTTCAAGTGAAATTTCATCAACTGATCCGGTTTCCGGCCGATATGTTTTAGTTTGGTTAACCCCCGATTTACCTGAGGCTGAATCTGGTGAATTCCAAGGCGGTATTTCAGAAATTAAAGTCCGCTTATAACTGCTAACTGATTGATCAGCCCTGAGCGATAACCGTCGGTCAGGGCTGATTGTTGTCGCTTCGGTTAGTAAACTTGAAGTACTTCAATCTAAGGAAATTCAATGTCTCAAGACATAAATGACGTAATCATCATCGGTTCTGGCCCGGCTGGATATACCGCTGCAATCTATGCTGCTCGCGCGCAACTTAAGCCAATTGTGTTTGAAGGTGCTGTTACTGCTGGTGGCGCACTGATGAATACCACTGAGGTTGAAAACTTTCCAGGTTTCCAAGACGGAATTATGGGTCCGGCGCTTATGGAAAACATGCGCGCCCAAGCCGTTAAGTTTGGCGCAAATTTGATTACTGACGATGTGACAACTGCCAACTTAACTGGTGACGTAAAAACCGTTGTTGATGGTGAAGGTCGGGAATACAAAGCTCATTCAGTGATTTTGGCAACTGGATCTAGTTACCGCGAACTTGGAATTGAAAACGAAAAGCGACTTTCCGGTCATGGTGTTTCTTGGTGCGCAACTTGCGACGGATTCTTCTTCCGCGATCAGGACATCGCGGTAGTCGGTGGTGGCGACTCTGCTGTTGAAGAAGCAACTTTCTTAACTCGGTTTGCAAAGAGTGTCACCATGATTCACCGTCGGGACGAATTGCGTGCCAGCAAGATCATGGCTGAACGTGCCCATAACGATCCAAAGATTAGCTTTGCTTGGAACAGTGAAGTAACTGAACTTCAGGGTGATGCAAAATTGTCAGGCGTCACGATTCGCGATATCAATACTGGCGAAACTCGTCAGCTTTCAGTAACTGGATTATTTGTGGCAATTGGTCACGATCCTCGTTCTGAACTGCTTAAGGGACAAGTTGATCTTGATCCTCAGGGTTACGTGCTAACTGGTGCCGGCACAACTGCAACTAATCTTTCTGGAGTTTTCGCCTGTGGTGACTTGGTTGACCATACTTACCGTCAAGCCATCACAGCTGCCGGAACTGGTTGCAGCGCAGCACTAGACGCTGAGCGTTTCTTATCCAATCTGCACAGTAAGTAATTCCCAACTAAGTCAATAAACCAAGGGGTTAATCGCTAACCACTTATGCTTGATCCACTAGCAACAATAGGAGTAATAATGGGCGCAACTGCAGCCGTAACAGATGCATCGTTTGCTGACGATGTGTTAATGAGTGACAAACCAGTACTGGTTGATTTTTGGGCTGAATGGTGTGGCCCATGCAAAATGATTGGTCCAATCCTGGAAGAAATTGCTGCCGCACATGGCGACAAGCTAACTATCTTGAAATTAAACGTTGATGAGAATCCAGCCACCGCAGCTAACTACGGTGTGACTTCAATTCCAACAATGAACGTTTACCAAAATGGTGAGATCGTAAAGCAGATCATTGGTGCAAAGCCAAAGGCGGCACTTCTTTCAGATCTTGCTGAGTTCATTTAAGTAACTAATGACAGTAACGATCCTGCGACGCGGCGATCAAGGGCCGGCAGTAACAGAGGTTCGTGATCGGTTAGTTCGTCTTGGGCTCTTAAGTCCTGATGCCAGCGCAGCAGCAGATGTTTTTGATGACATCTTGTTAGCTGCGCTGCGCTATTTCCAACAGACTCGTGGTTTAACAGTTGACGGCTTAGTTGGTCCACAAACTTTTCGCAGACTTGATGAAGCGCGCTGGAAAATTGGCGATCGAGTTTTAAGCTTCACGCCTGGCCACGTAATTCATGGCGAAGATGTTGCGCAATTACAACAACGTTTAATTGAGCTTGGGTTTGCGTTAGATCGCGTTGACGGCATCTTTGCAAAAAGTACTGACTCGGCAGTTCGCGAATTCCAACGTAACGTTGGTTTAGATGTCGATGGAATTTGCGGCCCAGCATTCTTTCGCGCGTTCCAAAGACTTGCTAGAACTATTGCGGGTGGTAGTCAAGAACATTTGCGCGAACTTTCTACCGTTGCCAATTTTGGAAAAACTAGAACCGTTGAAACTTGTTCGATCTTGTTGGATCCAAGTGACTTGGATGAAAAATTAATTGGCAGTCAGTATTCGCATTCTGATATCTGCTGGGATATTGCTTCTCGGCTTGAGGGTCGATTGGGTGCCATGGGCACACTCGTCTTACTGACCCGGCCACAAGGAGGCAAAGTTGATGGTGAGCGCACCAGGGCAAGCCTTGCCAACGACAGCAATGTGGACTTGATCATTGGGTTGGGGCTAGATCGCCACAGCAATCCCCTGGCCCAAGGTGTTGCCTCGTATTACTTTGGCCACGAATACTCCCGCTCAGCTACTGGTATGAGGTTGGCCGAGATAGTTCAGGAAGAAATCAGCTCCCGAACTTCAATTACAGATTCCAAGTCGCATGCCAAAACCTGGGATCTATTGCGCTTAACTCGCATGCCCAGCATCAAAGTTGAATTGGGTTATGCAACGAGTCCGCATGACAGCGAGTTGTTATCTCAAGCTGAAACCCGAGACCAAATTGCCGCTGGATTAAGTTCGGCTGTCACCCGAATTCTGGCACCCAGAATTGGTTAGTTTCATTATGTGACCTAAGTCACATTTACACGTTCCTACACAAGTTGTTCACATGTGTGTAAGTGAATTACTTAAGCGGCTCGCCAAACATGCCACGTTGCTTTGGGTCAATGACTTCAACGATTCGTTGCAGATCTTCCAAAGTCGCGAACTCAATGATGACTTTGCCGCGAGACTTGCCGACCTGGACTGTAACTCTGGTGTCGAGTCGATCAGATAGGCGATCTCCCATGGATTTAAGTCCAGGAGCGCTGATCTTGCCGCCTGACTTCTTGGCAGTTGACTTAGTTGGTTTGTCATCTTGTCCGAGTGAAACTATTTCTTCAACAGTTCGCACCGAAAGACCTTCGGCAACAATTCGACTGGCTAAACGCTCAATTGCTGCCGCATCCTTGAGTCCAAGTAAAGCTCGAGCGTGGCCGGCTGAGATTACGCCAGCGGCAACTCGGCGCTGAACTGCTGGAGGCAAGTTAAGTAGGCGCAGAGTGTTAGAAATCTGTGGGCGCGAACGACCGAGTCGAGTAGCTAGTTCGTCTTGAGTGCCACCGAAATCCTCAAGTAATTGCTTATAAGCCGCGGCTTCTTCAAGCGGAGTTAGTGCAGCCCGATGCAGGTTCTCTAGTAATGCATCTCGCAACATCTGGTCATCGGCAGTTTCGCGGATTAGAGCCGGAATCGTTTTAAATCCTGCCTTTTTGCTGGCACGAAGGCGGCGCTCACCAGCTACGAGTTCGTATCCCCCACCTTTAGCTGGGCGCACCACGATTGGCTGCATTAAGCCAACTTCTTGGATCGAGTGAACTAGCTCAGCTAGGGCTTCGTCATCAAATACCTGGCGTG
>JALRCB010000080.1 GCA_023257525.1 Candidatus Nanopelagicales bacterium | reverse complement strand
CCACCTGGCCCACGTCTGGGTAACGTCGTGATTGAAGCGGACAAACTCGGTAAAGGTTTCGGCGACCGAATTCTTATGGATGACTTGTCATTCACATTGCCACGTAACGGCATCATCGGTGTGATCGGACCTAACGGTGTTGGTAAAACTACTTTGTTCCGCATGATTGTTGCAGCAGCCGAAGGCGACACCAGCGATGCATCAACTCAGCCAGACTCCGGAACTCTTCGAGTTGGCGAAACCGTAAAGCTTTCCTATGTTGACCAGAGCCGCGCTGGACTAGATCCAACTAAGAACGTCTGGGAAGTAGTTTCCGACGGTCTGGACTGGATCAAGGTTGGCGCAGTTGAAATGCCATCCCGTGCTTACATCGGTGCGTTTGGCTTCAAGGGTCCAGACCAGCAAAAACCTTCTGGCGTGCTATCTGGTGGTGAGCGAAACCGCTTGAACCTTGCGCTTACTTTGAAGCAGGGTGGAAACGTATTGCTGCTCGATGAACCAACTAACGATTTAGACGTGGAAACCCTGGGATCGCTAGAAAATGCGTTACTTGAATTTCCAGGTTGCGCTGTGATCACATCTCACGATCGCTGGTTCCTAGACCGGATTGCGACTCACATCTTGGCTTATGAAGGCGATTCAACCTGGTTCTGGTTTGAAGGAAACTTCGAGTCCTACGAGAAGAATAAGATTGATCGTCTTGGCGCAGATGCAGCTCGTCCACATCGCGCAACGTACCGCAAACTAACTCGAGGTTAATTTCCAATTCTTGGAAAGTAGTACACCTTAAGTTAGGGCTCAGTTAAGACTTTGTTGGTTTCCTCATGTCACATTTAAGTCATGAGAGATGTAATCAAATCAGGTGTTGTTAAGCCTTGGATTACCAGAAACATTGCGTTAGTCGCACACGATAATCAAAAGGCAGAGTTACTCGACTGGAGTCGGCAAAATCGACGACTGCTATCCAGACATAATCTGTTTGCAACAGGAACTACCGGTTCATTGCTAGCCGATGCCCTCGATTTACCAGTAAATCGATACCTAAGTGGTCCACTTGGTGGAGATCAGCAAATCGGTGCGGCAATTGCCGAAGGCAAGATCGACATCTTGGTCTTTTTCTGGGACCCACTTGAGCCGCAGCCACATGATCCAGACGTCAAGGCCTTATTGCGAATTGCAACACTGTGGAATGCGGGAATCGCGGTCAATCGAACAACCGCTGACATGCTGATAACTTCCCAGTTATTCGAAGCTGACTTTCCAACTAAGCGTCCACAGTTCAACGCAAATGGCAGTAAAGCAGACTTTGTAGACGCTCGATAGCTACCCGATACGCTGGATGCATTAACCGAAGTTAAGGCAGGTATTTGTGGCAGCGTTAACAATTCCAGTGCATCTGCGCTGGGGTGACATGGATATCTTTAAGCACATCAACAATGTTGCTTACGTTGGCTACCTAGAAGACGCTCGCGTATCGCTGCTTGCACAGGCAGGATTTGCCCCTGACTTGGATGGCTTCGGCCAGTTAGTTGTTCGCCACGAAATTGATTACGTAAAGCCATTGGTGTTCCAGCCAGAACCAATCGAAATGACCGTGTGGATTGAATCGATGGGGAACTCATCTTACGTAATTGCGTATTCAATGCACGATGGTGACATCGAATACCTGCGAGCAAAAACCACAATGGTTTGCATGGATTTGGAACGAGGCCGACCTGGTCGGATTCCAGCTGAGCTTCGGGAAACTTACACTCGCTTAATGCGAAGTTAAGTTCGCTTTCGCGGCCTGAGCTAGCGTCGGGATCTTCTTGAGTAAGAACATGCAAGCGGCAGCAATTAAGCAAAGGATTGCAGCGGTGTACCAAGCTATTTCATAGTCGCCATTTGTCTCACGGATCCAGCCAGCAAAAGATGCGGCAATTGCTGCGCCGATCATATGAAAAGCAAATACCCATCCGTATACAACGCCTGATCGGGCAACCCCAAAATATTCTCGGCAAAGCTGAACAGTTGGTGGCACCGTGGCGATCCAGTCCAAGCCATAGAAAATAATAAAGAAGATAAGTGGGGGATTAACGTGCGGTCCGAGCACTACTGGAATTGTCAGCAGCGCCAATCCGCGCATGCCATAGAAGAAAACTAGTAGCCACATTGAGCTGACTTTGTCTGTTAAGTAACCGGATCCGACAGTTCCAATTAGATCGAAGATTCCAATGATTGCCAAAAGTGATGCCGCAGTTGTTGCTGGCATACCGTGGTCATGAGCTGCGGGAATAAAGTGTGTGCCAATCAGTCCATTGGTGGACCAACCGCAAACAAAAAATGTGAACGCTAGTACCCAAAATGCCGGGTGGCGCATTGATGTAAACAAAATTTCAATCGCACCGCGCGCAGTTGCTGGGGCGGCTGGACCCATCTCAGGTTCCTCAGTTGCTCCATAAGGAAGTAAGCCAACATCTGATGGCCGATCCCGTAAATAGATAAAGACGATTGGCGCAAGTACCGCACAAAAAGTGGCAACGGTAATTGAAGCACTTCGCCATCCATTAGAAGTAATCATGAAAGTCAATAGCGGAAGAAATATCATTGACCCGGTTGCATAGCCAGCGGAAAACACTCCGGTAACTAAACCGCGGCGTTTAACAAACCATCGGTTAGCAACTGCTGCACCGAACACCAAAGCTAAACATCCGGTTCCAAAACCAACGAAGAGCCCCCAAAGAACAACTAGATGCCAACTTTGGGTCATTTGAGTTGTTAAGTAAAGCCCGGTGGCAACTAGCAGCAAAGCTAACGAGACAACTCGACGCATAGAGAAACGTTCAATCAATGTGGCTGCAAACGGTGCAGTTATGCCATACATAAGTAAGTGGAGTGCAACTGCGCCAGAGGTAACACTGCGGGACCAACCGAACTCTTCTTCCAGCGGCACCAACATGACACCAGTTGTTGACCTAAATGCCGCAGCAGAGATAAGTGTCAGAAAAGTGATTGCAACTATCCACCAAGCTCGATGTATGCGAGAGACAGCAGTGAACATGTTGCAAGGCTACCGTTGCAGCGCGTGCTGGTGCTGGAGTTAAGGAGTATTAACCAAACTATGTGCAGCAGAAACTAGATAAGTCCAAAGTTGGTCACGAAGTACTTCATCCATTTCTATCTGGGAAAGTGAAGCGTGCATATGGTAAATCCAGCGATCTCGAGCATCATCATCAATTACAAATGGCATGTGGCGCATGCGAAGTCTTGGGTGACCGCGCTCTGCCTGATAAGTAGCTGGCCCACCCCAGTATTGCTGCAAGAAAAGCGTTAAATGCCTACGAGCTTGGGTTAAATCTTGATCGACATACATCGGGCGTAAAACTTCGTCGGACTCAATCCCAACGTAAAAACCATCAACGAGTTTGACGAAGAATTCTTCGCCACCAACTGCATCAAAGAGTGATTGTTCCACGCCTCTAGTTTGCCGTATTAGGTTCTTTGCTCTGCGCATCTAGTTCGGCAGCGGCTTTTGTGATGTTTCTGGTCATAGAACCAAATACAAAACCGTGGAATGGCCACACCGACCACCAATATGCATGGCCCGCTAAACCCTTTGGATGGTAGATCGCATGCTGGTGATACATGGTTTCGCCAGCATCATTCTTTTCCACGCGAAGTTCCAACCAGGCAAGCCCAGGCATGTGCATCTCGGCTCGAAGTCTTAGTAACTCACCTGGAATACATTCCTCAACCCGCCAGAAATCTACAATCTCACCAGCAAGCAACTTGTTGGGATCCCGTCTTCCTCTTCGAATTCCTGGTCCACCGAAAAATCGATCAATAAGTCCACGAGTTTCCCAAGCCAGCGGGAAGGAATACCAACCGTTTTCGCCGCCGATTCCTTCGATGATTCGCCACAGTGATTCTGGCGTTGAATTCGAAGGTACGTAACGATCGTCTGTGTACAGCGAGCCACCAGCCCAATCAGGATCTGTTGGCAGCGGATCACTTGGTTCCCCTGGCATCGAAGCCGAAGACCAACGTGATTTTACGTTTGCCTGACGGATTCTAGTAAGGGCCAATGCAACAGAGTCTTCAAATCCGAGTAGGCCCTCAGGTGGATCTGGAATGTATTGCTTGATGTCATGTTCAGCGCAGATAACTTCAGTTTTCAAACTATCAACTAATGGCCGAGCAATATTTTTTGGCACTGGTGTTACTAAACCAATCCATCTGGCAGAAAGTCCAGGGGAGAGCAGGTTGATTGGCAGAATGATTCGCTTGCGAAGGCCAGCAACTTTTGCGTAGCCATGCATCATTTTTTGGTAAGTCAAAACATCAGGTCCACCGATGTCGAATGTTCTATTTAATCCTGCAGGCAAGTTACGCGCTTCAATTAAGTAGCGCAAAACATCTCGGACAGCTATGGGTTGAATTTTTGTCCGAACCCAACGTGGCGTGATCATCGCAGGAAGACGCTCAGTTAAATAGCGAAGCATTTCAAATGAAGCAGAACCAGAACCTATGACCACTCCAGCTCTTAACTCAATAGTTGGAACGCCAGAATTTCGCAATATTTCCCCGGTTATTTTTCTGGATTCTAAATGTTGGGATAGTTTTTGAGATGGGATTAAACCTCCTAGATAAATAATTCGTTGCACACCATTTCTTTTTGCTGATTCAGCAAATATTTGAGCCATTTTAGTTTCAATGTCTACAAATTCATT
>JALRCB010000007.1 GCA_023257525.1 Candidatus Nanopelagicales bacterium | reverse complement strand
ACAGGGTTGTTTACTGGTCAAGTACCACTCGCTCTCCTGGGTCTAATTAGTGGCATTGCGGGTCGCCTGGTTAGCGCAAAAACTTCAAGTGGCAAATTGTTACCCGATTCCTTGCTTCACCCAATATCAATCCTGGCTTTTAGTCTGCTCAACTTAGTTTCTTGGTGGCGACATCTAATGGGCACTAACACTTGGAAATCCAGGGACCTAAAGTAGGGCTGTGGCAAACATCATCGTTATCGGCGCCGGCATGGGTGGCATGGCTTGTGCGGCCAGACTTGCCAGCAAAGGTCACTCCGTCCAAGTTCTGGAACATAACGAAACCTGGGGCGGCAAACTCGGTTCGGTAGAACATGGCGGCTACAAGTTTGATACTGGGCCAAGTTTGTTAACACTTCCTGCGGTTTACCGAGATCTGTTTCTAAAAACTGGCGCAGCCCTGGAAGATTCCATCGAAATTGTCGATTTGGAAACCGCATTCCGATATCAGTTTGCTGACGGCACCACTTTAAAGATGCCAGGAACTGGGATTGGACGATGTGCTGAAGCGATCGGCGACAGCCTGGGCGGCAAAAGCGCCGACCAATGGCGAGCGTTCATGCGACGAGCCGCTCAAATGTGGTCAGTTACTAGAAAGCCGTTTTTGGAATCTGAACTACATGGCTTAAAGAGTTTGCTGGCTTTGTCATGGCGCCTTAATGACATCAAGACCATTGCGCCGACAAAAACCTTGCGTGACATGGCTAACCACTACTTGGACGATCCACGTTTGATTACCTTGGTTGATCGCTATGCCACTTACACCGGTTCAGATCCGCGGCAAGCACCAGCGGCACTTGCAACAGTTCCTTACATTGAGCAAATGTTTGGCGCCTATCACGTGAGCGGCGGACTTCGGGAACTTGGCCGAGCACTATTTGAGCGTGCTACCACCATTGGGGTGAAGTTTGAATTTGGTTGCACCGTGGCAAACATTGCAACTGAGCCAAAGTATCCGGAGTAACACTTGCAGATGGCCGCTTTATTTCTGCCGACATTGTTGTGGCAAATGCAGATGCATCAAACGTTTACCACCACTTGCTAAGTCCATCAGCGCAACAACAAACCTCTTCAGCCAGAAAATCACTTACAAGGGCGACTCCGTCGCTTTCTGGCTTTGTGATTTTGCAAGCTATGTCAGGTAAAACTGCAGACTTTGAACACCACAACGTATTCTTTCCAGAAAATTACGACGATGAATTTGATTCGGTTTTCGGAATTGGCAAGAAGCCATCTCCCGTTGCCGATCCAACTATTTACATTTGCTCCCCTAACGACGCAAAGATGACACCAGCTGGAAACGAATCTTGGTTTATGTTGATTAATGCTCCTCGTCACGATCCGGCTAATGGTGTTGACTGGTCAAATTCAGAACTTACAGCGTCGTACACCAATCAAATTCTTTCCACACTTTCAAAGCGTGGAGTCCAAACAAGTGAACGAATCACCTGGCAACAAACCATTACTCCGGCTGAACTCGAGCAAAACACTTTGGCACCTGGCGGGGCAATTTATGGCACATCAAGTAACGGCATGCGATCTGCTTTTCTTCGCCCTGAGAACGTAACAAAGATTCCAAATTTGTATCTTGTCGGAGGCTCATCTCATCCCGGTGGAGGTTTGCCATTGGTTGGCATGTCAGCAGAGATAGTTGCTCGTCACATTGGCCGAGCCTGACTTCTATTTATTTCTTTAATTGCTTTCGATAAACCCGAAGCAGCATTGCAAAACTTATTAAGCCAAGACATATCCAAACTAAAGTTGCGATGTTTGCCAACTGGATGACTTTCTCAGGGAGCAAGCCCGCCGCAAATAGGAACATTACGCCAAGTGCAATCCGAGTTGGCTTCTCCGCAGGTGTAATAACTCCAACTTCGCGATATCCAATTCCACTTGCTTTAGCTCGCATGTATTCATGAATTAATGCGATCAAGATGGCAAGCACTGCTAGTTCAACGGGTGCGCCTAAAACAATCAATAAAATGCCAATTCCGACATCGATCAATCGATCCACAATTCCGTCTAAGAACGCACCCCAAGAGCTAGTTTTTGAAGTTCTAACAGCGACGATGCCATCAAAACTGTCGACTAATCCAACAACCAGCACGATAATGCTGGCAAGGAAATAGTTTCGATTTGGCGACGATGCAAAAAATATTGCAGCACCCATTAGTACTGGCCCAAATGCCGTAATCAGGTTTGGATTGAACTTCGTCAATGGCGTTGATAGGAAGAATGCGATCCGAAGCCAAACTCGAACCAAGCCCTTTGGACTTTGGGTGCCATGAAGCTGCGCCCAGGCAACCAAATACTCCGCAAACGTCATGTGACCATTGTTGTACCTAACCTAAAGTGCAAGAACTGGACCCAACCAATACCCTGAACTAGTGGGAATTAATCCGTTAGATGCCAACGATCTGCGCGTGCGCATTCAGGCCAATCTTGATGCTTTTGTGGCAGATCACAGATCGTTAATGGCAGCAGTTTCCCCGGACACCCTGCCGCTACTTGATTCACTTGAAGGACTTTTGGTTGGCGGCAAGCGGTTACGCCCAGCTTTTGCCTATTGGGGCTTTCAAGCCGCGGGTGGTCAGGATTCAGCTGAAGTTCTACGGGCCTGCGCAAGTTTAGAATTCTTGCAAGCCTGCGCACTGATCCATGACGATGTAATGGATGCAAGTAATACCCGACGCGGAAAACCAGCAATCCACAAACAGTTTGAAGCGCTACACAATACAAATAGCTGGAATGGTTCCGCCAAACTATTTGGTGAAGGTTCAGCGATTTTGGTTGGCGACTTGGCATTGTCGTGGGCCGACGAAATGTTGCTTACTAGTGGTCTAAGTAATGAGCAACTTCTTCGCGCTAAAACTATTTACGACATCATGCGAACTGAATTGATGAGCGGGCAGTACCTAGACTTGCTTGAGCAAGTGCGTGGTGGCATAACTCATGAACGAGCCGAAACTGTAATTCGTTTCAAAAGCGCAAAATACACAATTGAGCGACCTTTACATCTAGGCGCAGCAATTGTTGGCGCTAATCCAGAACTAAATCAAGTCCTAAGTGATTACGGATTAGCACTTGGCGAAGCGTTCCAGTTGCGAGATGACTTGCTGGGAGTTTTTGGCGACAGTTCAGTAACTGGAAAACCAGCTGGAGATGACTTGCGCGAAGGTAAGCAAACAATGCTCATTGCTTTCGCTAACACAAATGCCAATGCTGAAGATAAGAAATACCTATCTGAAAACCTAGGTGATCCAGATCTATCCAGCGAAACCATCACAAAACTTCAAGATATTCTTGTAAGTTGTGGTGCCCAAGACTTTGTTGAGAATCGAATTTCGGATTACCTAGCGAAGTCACTATCAGCCCTTGATTCGTTAGCAAGCGCGCCCGAACCTAAATCTGCATTAACTGAACTTGCGATTCTCGCTACTAAACGGACGGCATAAACATGAGTAACTTTTCAAGATGGATTCCTGGCTCACCACGGACCGTAACTGGAAAAACCGATGATGTAGTAATTGTTGGTGCTGGTCTAGCTGGCCTTTCTGCTGCCATGCGCTTGGCTGGTGCTGGTCGCAAGGTAACTGTCATCGAGCGCGAAAGCACTCCAGGCGGCAGAGCTGGGCGAATTAGCGACCGCGGCTTTGAATTCGATACCGGTCCAACTGTTTTGACTATGCCAGATTTGATTGCTGATGCTTTTGATTGCCTTGGCGAAAATATGAATGACTGGCTGACATTAGAACCAGTTGCTCCTCTTTATCGAGCTTTCTATCAAGATGGCAGCGTCTTGGATGTTCACTCTGACACCACTGCGATGGCAGCTGAGATTGAAAAAGTCATTGGTGCCAGTGAGGCAGACGGCTACTTAAAGTATGTGGATTTTGTTACCGATCTATATAAGTACGAAATGAAGAATTTCATTGATCGAAATATCGATTCACCATTGGATCTATTGTCAATGGATTTAGTTCGATTGATAAAGCTCGGTGGGTTCAGAAAACTAGCGCCAAAAGTTGGTCAATATCTCAAAGACGATCGCACTCAGCGAGTGTTTTCGTTTCAATCAATGTATGCCGGATTGTCGCCTTATGATGCGTTGGCAATTTATGCAGTAATCGCTTACATGGATTCAGTTGCTGGAGTCTTTGCCCCTAAGGGTGGCATGCATGCCCTGCCAGTTGCGATGGCTAAAGCTGCAGCAAAGCATGGCGTTACATTCAAGTACGACACCGAAGTAACAAAAGTTCGAATGAACGGCAATCGTGCCACGGGTGTTGAAACTAGTACTGGTGAGTTTTTCGCAGCAGATGTTGTTGTACTAAATCCAGATCTACCTGTTGCATACCGCGACTTACTAGGTAAAGAACCGTGGAGTGTCAAGCGACTTAAGTATTCACCGTCTTGCTACCTATTACTTGCTGGTTCATCGGCAAAGTATGACCACATTGCACATCACAACATTCACTTTGGACATAGTTGGGCTGGTGTCTTTGAGGAGTTGATTGACAAAAAGCAACTTATGTCAGATCCGAGTGTTCTCGTCACTAACCCAACTTATAGTGATCCAGGCTTAGCGCCAGATGGCAAGCAGGTCTATTACGTGCTCTTCCCTACTCCAAACCTTGATGCTGACATTGACTGGAACAAGCAAGCACCTGCGTATCGCGACCATGCAATTGAAACTTTGCAGGCCCGCGGCTACACCGGATTTGGCGATGCCATTGAAGTTGAGCACATTACAACTCCACAAGACTGGTCAGATCGTGGCATGGAACGTGGCGCACCATTTGCCGCAGCTCACTCATTCTTACAAACTGGACCATTCCGTCCGGGAAATATGTTCGGTGAAAATGTTGTGTTTACTGGATCAGGAACTCAGCCTGGTGTTGGAGTGCCAATGGTCTTAGTGTCTGGTCGCTTAGCTGCTGAGCGTATTACTGGGCCCGACAAGACTTATGTATCGCGTGCGCGACGTTAAGGCGCGTATTCTGAAGTAATGCCAACCCGCCGGATCTCAACAGACCCAGGTTGGTTTGGGCTTTATGCACTACCTGGCTTTCTTGGCTCAGCGTTTATTGCAATCGGCGGACTTGGTGTTGGTTGGTTTCCGCTTTCGGCAGACATCTTGCAATGGAAATTTATCGATTTTGTTCAAACTGAAACTATCGGCCTTGCCCTAACGCGCTCATTTGTTGTTGTTGGGGCAGCGCTAATCCTTCAGGTTTGGCTTGTGGTCGGAGTTGATGCGCTTCACGGAAAAATTCTGAGACTAGAGACGATCTACTTCTCACTTATTGCCTGGCTGCTGCCTTTGCTTGTTACACCACCGCTATTTAGTCGGGATGTCTATTCATATTTCATGCAAGGCAAAATGCAGCTTGCTGGAAACAATCCATATGAATCTGGCGTATCAGTTGTTCCAGGCTGGTTTCAAAGTGGCGTAGATCCACTTTGGGGAGATGCACCAACTCCCTACGGTCCAGTTTTTCTCCTAGTTGAAAAAGCAATAGCTGCTATAAGCCAAGATTCATCTCTCGTGGCGTCTTATCTATTTCGATTAACTTCACTTGCGGGTGTTGTCTTCATTTGCTTGAGCATTCCTTACCTAGCTAAGGCGCACGGCGTTAATCCAGTTTCCGCTGCCTGGATCGGCGTGATGAATCCACTAGTTCTTATGCACTTTGTTGCCGGCTCACACAACGATGCCTTGATGGTTGGCTTGGTGTGCATCGCAATGGTGCTTGCACTACGTGGCCACTTTATTTCTGGTGTTGTCGTGGCCACCCTTGCACTTGGAATAAAACCAGTTGCCATTGTTTTACTGCCATTCTTAGCTCTAATCGCCGCCGGAAGTGGTGCGAGTTGGATAAGACGTGCTAGGTACGGAGCGATCGCAGGATTGATTGCCCTATCCACACTCTTTATAACTTCAGCAATAGCTGAGACTGGACCATTTGGTTGGATTGGATCACTGTCAACACCAGGCACTGTCAAAAGTTGGCTCTCTCCTACCACTGCAATTGGAATGCTTATTGGTGGCCCAATCCGAATGCTTGGGTTCGGAAACTTTGTTGATACCTCAGTGGGAATTACTCGATTAATCGGATCCGTGATTTTGGCAATCGTCTTAGTGCTACTGGTGGTTCGTCCAGCTGGCCGAAGTGCAACTCGTGGTGTAGCACTTTCATTTGTTGCACTTGTAGTCCTTGGACCAGTCGTCCAACCTTGGTACTTATTGTGGTCAATACCTTTGCTTGCAGTAACTGGACTAAGTCACAAACAAGTTCGCTTGATGGTTATTGCGATTGCGGCATTTACAATTCACGGGATTGCTAACTCCAGTGCAACTGCTGACACGTTCCTGGAGCTAAGTGATGGCATCGCAATGGTTTTAGCTGGCATAACGCTTGGGCTTGCCATGTTGGCATCTACGGCTGAACGTTCCCTTATTTTGGGCGACAATACCGAACAGGATATGTTGCCAACTTCTGCAGCTGAGATTGAAGCAGCACGAGAACGAGAATTGGCTTAATTACCAAACTAGCCTTGGGAGAGTTCTGAAATTCCTGGGAAAGATCCAACGGAATCGCAAACTATGACTACAGCGGAGCGCTCTTGGCAAGCTAAATCCAAAGCTTCTGCTATTTCAAGTGCCGCTTGCGGATCAGTTTTTAACAAGTCTTGCCAGCCAGACCAACCTATGCAGGTATTACCAGCCGGCTCGACTCCAGAAATTATGGTTTCAATTAATTGAGCAAGGGAGCTTCCAACCAACGTTGGATTTGAAGTTTGATTAGCGACAACATCAACAAAGTCTTGGGTCGACTTAACCGCGGAGGTTTCAATCCAGATGCCACTCCAGGCAGCCAAATTTGTCTCGCCTTTGAATCCAGATTCGGTGAAGGTAACTTTCCAGCGCAAAACACCATTAAGTCTCTGAGCTTTGAGCATTGCAGCCAGTAAACCTGGGTTTGGAGCAGCCACGTAATTCCTAACTGAACTTCACACACCTTGTGCAGAAGTAACCCTACGCGCCACCAGACGAAATCTCGAATTATGTTCAAATTGCGGGTTGATGATCCAAGGCAGGACTCAATTGCATATAGTTACCTCTGTGTCTAAACGAGATCTTGATGCCGCCGGAATCTTTGATCCAGCCCTGCGCGAATCCTATGAATTGTGTCGCCAGCTAAATGCTGAGCATGGCAAGACTTACTATTTAGCAACACTGCTGCTTCCTCCTGCCAAGCGCCCATACGTTCATGCACTCTACGGATTTGCCAGGTATGCAGATGAGATCGTAGATGATTTAGCTTCGACGCTCACTGAGTCTCAAAAAGCAGAACAGCTAAAGATTTGGGGCGATGATTTCTTAGCAAAATTCGATTCGGGTGAAACTAATGATCCCGTTTGCATTGCAGTGCTGGACACCGTTCGGCGCTGGAATATTCCCCGAGCGCACTTTGAGGCTTTCTTACATTCCATGACTATGGATCTAACGGTCACTGAATACCAAACTTACGAAGATCTCTACGAATATGTTTATGGCTCCGCGGCCGTAATTGGATTACAAATGGTTCCGATTTTGGAACCAACCAGTCAGGATGCCTACAAGCATGCGACCGAACTTGGTGTGGCATTTCAGCTAGCAAACTTCATTCGTGATGTAGGTGAAGATTTAGAACGAGGTCGGGTTTATCTCCCACTTGCTGAGCTTGCCCAGTTTGGCGTCACCAGGGCTGACCTAGAAGCCCGAATTGCTACTCCCCAAATAAAGGCAGCCTTAGAGTTTCAAGTTTCGCGAGTTCGCCAACTCGAAGAATCCTCTCGAGCCGGGATTGCAATGTTGGGTCAATCTGCCCAACCTTGCATCGAAACGGCGCGCATCCTTTACTGCGGAATTGTCGATGCTGTTGAAGGAATTGACTACGAAGTCTTCACTAAACGTGCGACGGTTTCACTGACCCGACGACTGCAAGTGGCAATTCCTGCATACTTCCAAGCCCGAAAGTTATGGAAACGAACTATTTAATTCCGAGAAGGCGATGAACGCTTTTTCTTGGTGGCCCTGCCATTGGCTCACGTTGTATGCCCTTCTTGCCAAGCCATATCCAAATGATTAACGACAGCACTACGAGGCTAAAGCCGAAGAGTAAATCCTCAATTGGGGCGTAAATTAGTCTTCCATCACCAATAAACGTCGGCGGTTCATCTTGTGGTGTAGTTGAACCGATGATTGCAGCTCCGTCATATTCCACAATTCCGAAACCGGTCAATATTCCATTAGTGACCAATTGGAAGAAAACCACAATTGAATATGAAACCCAAAAAACTCTACGTCGGAGTAATTTCGTTTTGAAAACATAAAGATCCAAAACGATTGCGATTAAAACAGCAAGTACTGCCAATTGCGTGTAAGTCATTTGGTTTCCTCGTCCCCGGCTTCCCAGTTACGGGCACTTCTTACCGCTTCAAATGACAAAATTGCACAGATCGGAATCACAATGAAAAACAAAATCTCATCCAGTGGGATATTTGCGACCGTAGTTATTCCAGTTACATAACGTGGGTCAAAAGTCCAGTGTCCTTGCGCGATCGCGTACGCATCCCAAATTGAGAAAACTACAACCACCGGAAAAATCGTAAGAATCAAGCGAACCGCTCTTCGGTAAACCTTGGTGCGCAGAAAAAACTCAAGCCAAGCAGTTCCCACAAGGCAGCCTAAAAGAACACTCAAATAGGCGAACTTCGACATGAGACTCACTTCCGGTTGCTACTAAATCTACCTTGTCGTGGCGCAGAGACGAGTTTTAGTGTCGGCATCTAGAATGAAGCAGTGACTGATTCGCAAAACCTAGATCCCCTTTTGGGCAAGGTTTTGGAGGGACGCTACAGCGTCGATGAGCTGATCGCACGTGGCGGAATGGCCACGGTTTATCGTGGCACTGACTTAAGGCTCGGCCGAACCGTAGCTCTCAAAGTACTCGGTGGCATTTTGGTTAATGACCCAGATTTTGTAGATCGCTTTACCCAAGAGGCACGTGCAACGGCAGCCTTAACTCATCCAAATGTCGTTGCAGTTCACGATCAAGGAATAAGTGAAGGCTTCCCATTCTTGGTAATGGAATTCGTACAAGGCAGAACTATTCGCGAAATCATGGCGCAATCTGGACCATTTACCAGTGCTCACGCCTTGGAGATCATAAGTTCCGTACTTGCCGGATTAAGTTCAGCTCATGACGCTGGATTCGTTCATCGAGATATCAAGCCAGAAAATGTCTTGATCACGCACGATGGCCACATCAAAGTTACAGATTTTGGTTTAGCAAGAGTTATCAATGACACTCCGGTCAGCGATTCCACTGGCGCAGTTCTGCTTGGCACTATGGCTTACCTTTCGCCTGAACAAGTTCAGCAACTTGCCGTTGATCAAAGATCAGATGTTTACTCGTGCGGCATCTTGCTTTACGAAATGCTTACTGGACTAGTGCCATTTACTGGATCTTCGCCGCTTGAAGTCGCATACCAACATGTCAACAGCAGTGTGTCAGCGCCAAGTTCAATCCAGCCTGATGTTCCGCCTGCAGTCGATCATTTAGTTCTTGCGGCCACCAGAAAGTCACCAACTGAGCGAATTCAAAGTGCCCGAGAGTTTCGTGATGGCGTGGTGCGCGCTATTTCGGCAGTCCCCCGTGCCGAAGCCCTCACCACAGCACTTCCGCTACAGAACACGCAAGTGATTCCAACTCCAGTTCGGGGTGCGCACCGAGCTACTGGCGCAGTCCCACTACAAAAACCAAATCCAGGAGTTGGACCCAGCGGCGTGCATCGTGAAAGTTCGACAAAGCCTAAGGGTCGAAAATGGGCTCCGCTACTTTTGATCCTGGCACTTTTGGTAGGTGGCGGAACTTGGTATCAATTCACTGGCAGTTACGAAGTTGTGCCTCCCGTAAGTTCATTAACTGTTGATGAAGCAACCGTTATCTTGGCTCCACTAGAACTTGGTGTTGAAGTCGTTGAAGAATTTTCCGAAGACATTCCGGCCGGAGTTGTCATTAGAACTGACCCGGCAAGTGGTGAAAATGCTCGAAAAGGTTCGCCGGTCACACTTATCGTTTCGAAAGGACAAGAGCGTTACTTAATTCCGTCTGACTTAACTGGACAAGATCCAAAGGATGCAACTTCTGCGCTGGAGGCATTAACACTAGTTATCTCTGCTACGAATGAAGTTTTTGATGAAGTGATTCCAGTTGGAAAAGTTGTCAGTACGGATCCAGTTGGTGGCACATCAGTTAAGCGAGAAACCCCTGTCACAATCTTGGTTTCCAAAGGTCCTGCTCCGGTCGAAGTTCCGCCAATTATCGGCACCTTAATAACAGATGCCACAACAACACTGGGTGCTATTGGACTAACGACGGAAACGACTCGAGAAGATTTTGATGACAGCGTAGCTGGCACAATTCTTTCCACGGATCCAATTCCAGGGACCACGGTTCCAAAGGGCACCATTATTAAGGTCGTACTCAGCAAAGGCCCAGTTCTAGTAGATGTGCCGAATGTAGTTGGCATGGATGTGGCCACCGCAACAACTACGCTGCAGAGCGCTGGTTTTCAAGTGAAGGTAGTCAACAAACTCACAGTGGCTATCTTGAATAAGGTTTACTCGCAGAATCCTGCAGGTGGTTCCAAGGCTCCAAAGGGCTCGGTAATTACTTTAGAAATTGTTTAGTTAATTACTTTCGATCCCGCAGCATGTCTGCAACCTGGAAAGCCAAGTCCAAACTTTGAATGCGATTTAGTCTCGGGTCGCACGCAGTCTCGTACCTAAACGGTAGATCAGTTTCGCTAACTCCCCCGATACCACCCAAGCATTCAGTTACATCATCTCCGGTTAATTCAATATGAATTCCACCTGGATGTGTTCCTTGTGCCTTGTGTACTTCAAAGAAGCCACGAACTTCGTCAATAACGTCGTCTAGCAATCGAGTCTTGTGTCCAGATGCGGCTTCTGTGGTGTTGCCGTGCATCGGATCGCAAACCCATAGAACTGGATGATCTGTTTTTTGCACCGCAGCAACTAACTTAGGCAGCACATTTCTGATATTGCCAGCACCCATGCGGGTTATAAACATTAGTCGTCCTGGAATCTTTTCTGGATTCAGCTTTTCAAGTAATCCCAAGATGTCAGCTTCGGCTGTTTTTGGCCCAATCTTGACGCCAATTGGATTCTTGATTTTTGAAACGAAATCAATGTGTGCGCCATCAAGTTCGCGAGTTCTCTCGCCAACCCAAACAAAGTGACCAGATACGTCATAAAGATTTCCAGTTCGAGAATCGACTCGTGTTAGAGGCTTCTCATAATCCAATAACAGTGCTTCGTGGCTGGCGTAGAAATCAGCGCGCTTAAATTCCTCGGGATCTGCGCCACATGCCGTCATGAATGAAAGGGCGCGATCAATCTCTGCCGCCATTTCCTCGTAACGCTTACCAGGTGTTGATTCACTTACAAAGTCTTGGTTCCAAGAATGAACCTGGCGTAAATCTGCGTACCCACCTTGGGTAAAGGCGCGCACTAAATTCAAAGTGGCGGCACTTGCATGGTAAGTCTGAACCAATCGCATCGGATCTGGTTTGCGGGACTCTTTTGTGAACTCAAGTCCATTTACTGCATCACCGCGGTAAGACGGAAGGCTAACCCCATCGATGGTTTCTTCCGATGAACTGCGCGGCTTACCGTACTGGCCGGCGATACGACCGATCTTTACCACCGGCATTGACGCGCCATAAGTCAAGACGATTGCCATCTGAAGAACAGTCTTCAAGCGAGCCCGAATTGAGTCGGCAGTATTAGCCACAAAAGTCTCGGCGCAGTCCCCGCCCATCAAGACAAAAGCATCGCCATTAGTGGCAGCTGCCAGTCGAGATTTAAGTTCATCGCATTCGCCAGCGAAAACTAGTGGTGGCAATGTCGCCAAAATTTGCTGGGCATGGGCAAGTCCCTCAGCAGTTGGCCAGGTAGGTTGCTGGGCTGCTGGCAAATTAGGCCAAGAAATCTCACTCACATCCCTAGATTAGTGGCGATTCTGGCGGTTCACTAAATCTGCAAATCCCATTGCACAACTAGCCCACGACTAGAATTGCCATATGCCAATCAAAAAAGTTGCACTGCTTACTGCGGGCGGACTAGCTCCGTGTCTATCTTCGGCGGTTGGCGCACTGATTGAGGAATACTCCAAAGTGGCACCAGAGGTTGAAATCATTGCTTATCGCAATGGTTATCGCGGACTTTTGTTGGGCGATTCAATCACTATCACGCCCGAAATTCGCAACCAAGCCCATCTGTTGCAGGCATTTGGTGGCAGCCCAATTGGTAACTCCCGGGTCAAGCTAACCAATATCGAAGACTGCGTAAAGCGCGGTTTGGTGGCTCCAGGCCAAGACCCACAACAAGTGGCGGCCGATCAATTAATCGCGGACGGTGTTGATGTTCTGCACACAATTGGGGGCGACGATACCAATACCGCGGCAGCAGATTTAGCAGCGTTTTTAGCCAAGAACAATTACGGACTTGGCGTTGTTGGCTTACCAAAGACAATTGATAACGATGTCTACCCCATCGCGCAATCTCTTGGTGCCTGGACTGCCGCTGATGAAGGTGCTCACCATTTCAGCAACATAGTTTCCGAGCACAGCTCAAATACCAAGATGTTGATTGTGCATGAAGTTATGGGACGCCATTGCGGCTGGTTAACGGCTGCAACTGCAGTTGCCTATCGCGGCTTACTCGATGACATGAAATGGCTACCTGAACTAGGTGTGGCAAGGCAAAATCGTGAAGTCCATGCGGTCTATGTTCCAGAATTAGAAATTGATTTAGCTTCAGAAGCAAAGCGCCTTAGCTCAGTTATGAATCAAGTTGGAAACGTCAACATATTTTTGTCTGAGGGCGCTGGCGTGGATTCGATAGTTGCCGAAATGAAAAGCCGTGGCGAAGAAATTCCACTTGATCCATTCGGACACGTGAAGATCGACAAGATTAACCCTGGCGCTTGGTTTGCAGATCAGTTCGCTCCGATGGTCGGGGCGGAAAAAGTCTTGGTTCAAAAGAGTGGTTACTACTCGCGCTCAGCTCCAGCAAATAAAAAGGATCAGGAGCTAATTAGAGACTGCGCAGTTGTTGCAGTTCGTTCTGCGTTAGACGGCGTTAGTGGACTTGTTGGGCAAGATGAAGATCAGGCTAATGTGATTCGGGCCTGTGAGTTTGATCGAGTTGCAGGTGCAAAACCATTTAATACTGAGCAATCTTGGTTTAATACTTTGCTAAGCGACATCGGTCAGCCTAAAGGAAAATTGTTAAGCCACTAACCAGTTAAGGCTTATTCAGGACGCTTAGATCGTGATGCGTATTTATCGACATACTCTTGTCCCGACAAATCCATAATTCGGTACATGATTTCATCCGTCAGTGAACGCAAAACGAAGCGATCATCTTCCATTCCGTAGTAGCGCGAGAAATCAAGTGGTTCACCAATTCGAATTCCAACTTCAACACCAAAATTTGGACGCGACTTTCCAATTGGTTGCACCATCTCGGTGTTAATCATCGCAACTGGAATGACAGGAACTCTCGCTTCCAGTGCCATGCGTGCTACCCCAGTTTTACCTCGGTATAGCCGACCGTCTGATGATCTAGTTCCTTCTGGATAAATTCCCAGCAAGTGTCCTTCGCTTAGTAGGCGAACCCCAGTACTAATTGCAGCTGTGCTGGCATTGCCACCAGTGCGATCAACTGGTACTTGGCCGGCGCCTCGGAAGAATGCTGCAGTTGCTTTACCTCGAACGCCAGGGCCTTCGAAGTATTCACTCTTAGCCATAAATGTAATTTTTCGTGGCACTGCGATTGGTAAAAAGATTGAGTCAGAAAAAGACAGGTGATTACTTGCCAAGATAGCTGGGCCAGTCTCTGGAATGTTCTCTAGACCTTCAACCCAAGGGTGAAATGCGACTTCGATTGCCGGGCCAATGGCAACCTTTTTCAGAAACTTGTAAAACTTATCGCTTTCAGACACACCCTTACGGTAGCCAACGTCAGCGGTATCAGCAATTACTGCCCTAGAAAATGGTCAGTTTTAGTGGTTTCGGGACCAGATTTAGATTTCCTGGGTTACCCTCTCTTAAGGCTTTTTATGGAAAGGTGCCAAAGTGCGCGAATTGTCTGTACCAGCGAATATTCCACCAGTTTCAAGTGGAAACGTAACTGATCAAATTGAAGACCTGTTTGCCCGAAATCCGCAGTTTCCATCAGTATATATCCAGACTGATGATGAGTGGAGCACTATTACTGCAGCGCAATTCCGGGAACAGGTCCGCACTGTTGCCAAAGGCTTAATCGCTGAGGGACTAAATGCAGGAGACCGCATCGCAATTCTGTCTCGCACTAGATACGAATGGACTGTGGCAGATTACGCAATCTGGTACGCCGGATGTGTCACAGTTCCGATTTATGAAACATCCTCGCCTGAGCAAGTTGAATGGATCGTTTCGGATTCGCATGTAGTTGCTACTTTCTTTGAAGCCCAGCGAACCACTCATGCCTTCCAACCGATTGCGGCAAAAGTTCCACACATGACACGCTCGTACATTTTCAGCGACGACGTCTTGGCTGAATTAGCTCGTAAAGGTGCAAACGTTTCAGATTCTGAACTTGAGTCCCGTCGCACATCTGCTGGTCCAAGTGATCCAGCTACTTTGATTTACACCTCGGGAACTACTGGCCGGCCAAAGGGCTGCATCATTACGCATGGCAACCTCATTGCTGAAGTGGATACTTTGGTTAAGGCGGTTCCAGAAGTATTCGACGTTCCAGAAGCTTCCACACTTATCTTCTTGCCGCTTGCCCACGTTTTTGGACGTTTGATTCAAGTTGCTATGTTGCGTGGCGAAGTAACGATCGGTCACTGCCCTAATCCGGCAGCATTACTTAAGGATCTTGGTTCCTTTAAGCCAACGTTCTTACTAGCGGTACCTCGAGTATTTGAAAAGGTCTTTAATGGGTCGGCTGCTAAGGCGCATGAAGCAAGCCCAGTTAAAGGCAAAATATTTGACCGAGCTGCAGCAACTGCTATTGCCTATAGCGAGGCTCTTGATCACGGCCACGTTTCCAAGGGACTATCTATTAAGCATGGACTTTTCGACAAGTTGGTTTACTCCAAGTTGCGCCACGCAATGGGCGGTCGAGTGACGCACGCAATTTCCGGTGGAGCTGCACTCGGATCTCGGTTAGGGCATTTTTACCGAGGTATTGGGTTGATAATTCTGGAAGGTTACGGTCTAACTGAAACAACTGCTGGCAGCACTCTTAACTTGCCTTCAGCATTGAAGATTGGCTCAGTTGGTCGACCACTGCCAGGCACCGGTACTCGCATTGAATCTGATGGTGAGATCTTGCTAAAGGGACCACACGTCTTTGCTGGTTACTGGAACAACGACGCGGCAACCGCAGAGGCTATGACCTCTGATGGTTGGTTCCGAACTGGCGACATTGGTGAACTTGATGGTGAAGGCTACTTGAGAATTACCGGTCGCAAGAAAGAACTCATTGTTACCGCTGGTGGTAAGAATGTTGCGCCTGCCGTACTTGAAGATCGACTTCGGGCAAATCCGATCATCAGCCAGTGTGTTGTAGTTGGTGACAACAAGCCATACATTGGTGCATTGGTCACATTGGATCAAGATGCTTTGCCACAGATTTTGGCTGCTAACAATATTGAATCTGCTCCGATGTCTGACTTGATTCAAAATGCAGACGTGCGTGCTCTGGTTCAGAAAGCAGTTAACGCTGCCAATGAAGCAGTTTCGAATTCTGAAGCGATTAAGAAGTTTGTAATCTTGCCGGAAGATTTAACAATTGACAATGGCTACTTAACTCCAAAAATGAGTATTCGTAGACATTTGATTGTTCAGGATTTCGCAGGCGACATTGAAGGTCTTTACGCTTAATTCAGATCACGGCTTTTAACAGGATCGGAAATTCATGCGAGTAATGCCCCTAGCTTTAGGTTGGGTTGCTACAAGAGCTTGGGTTTTACTATCTGGTTTTGGCTTGATCTTCTATCCAGAATCTGAATTCCTATTTAGTGATGTCCGCCTATACGACTGGTGGGCTGGCAATATTGCAGATTCGTTCTTTCCAATCAACGATCCAATGTGGCAATACCCGCCACTAGCTGCCGTGGTTTTTCTGGCTGGGTATTTGTTGGCTGGGAATACGGTCGGGTTTGTTTTCTTGGCAACTGTTGCAGACTTAGCTATTTTCTTACTCTTAGTCCGAGCTGGAAGAGAGCAAGAAAACTCCACGCCGGCATTTATTTGGATGCTTACCCCACTGATAATGGGCCCTATCATCCTGGGTCGGTTTGATGTTTTTGTAACTTTGGCAGCGGTCGCCGCATTGCTCTATGTGGGACAGGCCCGCAAGTTTGGAATTGCGATTGCAATCGGCGCACTCTTAAAGGTGTGGCCACTGCTTTTATTGCTCGCAACACCTAAGGGTTCGGCGCTAAAAGTAATCACTTGGTTCGCTGGCACATTTGCCGCAGGAAGTTTGCTACTTAGTCTTTGGTGGAGTGAGAGTTTTTCATTTATTGGTGGTCAGCGATCTCGCGGACTACAGATTGAATCCGTAGGTGCACTTCCCTATCAGCTTTGGAATGCTGGCCCTGGAAATGTATCGTCAGCATTTCAATTCGGTGCGATAGAAGTTGTTGCCTCTGGAACTTCGATTGTTTCTTTGTTAATCACCCTGGTTGGCGTGGCTTTGCTTGGAACTCTCTTTTTTTGGAGAGTTACTGGCAGATTGAACTCAGCTAATCCAGCGGACATTGCATTACTAGCAGTTTTGATTTCTATTGTGACCAGCCGCGTTCTGTCTCCGCAGTACATGGTTTGGGTATTTGGTTTACTTGCAGTCAGCGCGTTCAAACCCCCGAAAAACTTCAAAAAGATTTCAATCTTGATTTGCATCAGCGCAGGGATTGGGCAAGTTATTTACCCGTGGTGGTACCTAAGTCTCCAGCAAGGTGGTGTGCTTGCCGTTGCTGCCCACGCGATCCGAATCTTAACTCTGCTTTGGGCAACCTCAATTGCCTGGAATAACTTGAGGGAAGTTAGTCGGAAAAATCCAAGCCAGATAGCAATCCATCCAACTTCTTAAAGCTTTGGTCCCAGGTCCACTCTTGAGTCACCCAATTTCTTCCGGCTTCACCCATTTTTTTGGCGACGTCAGGATTTGCAATTAGATATGCAATACGCCCGGCTATCTCTGAGGTATTTGTGCCATCTACTAAGAACCCAGTATCCCTATCAATAACTGCATCTACGGCCCCACCACTGTCACCCACAATTACTGGTAATCCAGTGGCAGAACCTTCAAGGAAAACAATTCCTAGTCCTTCAACGTCCCAGCCACCCATGCGAGTTCGACACGGCATGGCAAAGATGTCACCGGCTGCGTACCACTTCGACAATTCGGTTTGACTTACTTTGCCGGTCAGGTGAACAAATTTCTCTAGCTCTAATTTTTTGACTAGCCGCTCCAAATCTTTTCTATATGGGCCATCACCAACAATGATCAAACTGGCATTGGGCGCGGTCTGCTGAATTTCAGGCAAAGCTCGAATCAATTCGTCTTGACCTTTACGAGCCATCAGTCGGGATACACAAACAATTACTGGTCGATCGATCCAACCAAGTTCAGTTCTTAGTTGATTTCCAGAACTCAAGTTGTCTGGTGAAAATTCGGTGGAATCAACACCTGGAACTATTCTTCGCATTCTTGCCGCAGCATTTGGACTTAACGCTTTAGCAATTTTCTTGTGCGTGTACTCACTGATATAAGTCAAGTAGTCAGTGTCATTTCCAATTTTGCGCAATGCCTGGCGAGTACCTGGCGTCATTGCCCAACCGGTCTCGTGACCTTGCGTCATGCCAACAATGTTCGTTACGCCTAGTTTTCGAAGTGGCGCAGCTAGTAAGCCAAGTGGGGCTGCGGCACCGAACAAAACTCGCGTGATGTTCTCGGATACCACGATCTCGCGTGCCATGGACAAAGTTGATTTGGATGGCACTAGCGTCTGGGTATTTGCTCGAACTATCTTGAAATCTTGGGCGGCATCAAACTCTCCTGCGCCTTCCCAATTTGAAGTAAGTACGGTTACTGATTCTGGCTCAAATCTACGGACGATCTCGTAACCAAAAGTTTGAATTCCACCGGGACGGGGCGGGAAATCATTGGTGATAACAAGTGTCCGACCCATGGTTACATCTTGCCGTATTGGGTCAAACAGATGGAAAATGCATCACAGTGCAATCGCAGCGGATTGATCTGGTGTTGAATCACCCTTAATCAAGCGAAGTGGTGCCACCAAACCCGCTGTGGCCAACACATCTAAGACATCTTTATGCGGATCGAGTGACTCCGGCATAGGACCTAGAAGTGCTGTTACAACACAATCTGAGCAAGCAATGTCGCGCATAATGCAGCTCGAGCAATCAATTAACATACGGGGCTCCTAAAAGCTTCGGTTGTCTAACTGCTGTCAACGATATGAGAGCCCTCCGACAGTTTTACTGGTCGTGTCGCGCGGTGTGGCGAAATGCCTGCTTGGGTCCTGGAATTGTCGGTGTTTGCAGATAAAGTCCCCATTATGAGTCCGAGCCCCGCTTTCGAATCCCAGTCAAATGGGGCAGCTCTGACTATTTCTGACATCGGTAAACCGCTGGCTCACACCACGTTCGTGATTGTTGACCTCGAAACTGCTGGCGGCAAACCAACTGATGCCGGGATTACTGAAATCGGGGCTGTCAAAGTTCGAGGTGGCGAAGTCATTGGCGAGTTTCGAACATTTTGCTCACCAGGTGTTCCTATTCCGGCCTTCATTTCAGTCCTGACTGGAATTACAGATCACCATGTTGCGGATGCCCCAAATGTTGCTTCTGCAGTTCGCGAATTCTTGGCGTTTGCAAATTTTGAGTCAGGCGACCAACCAGTTTTAGTTGCACACAATGCCCCCTTTGATGTGGGATTTTTGAAATCTGCTTGTGCCAAATTTGATATTGAGTGGCCCAAGCCACCAGTTTTGGACACCGTGATTCTGGCTCGCAAAATACTTCGTAAAGATGAAGTACGAAATCGAAAGCTTTCCACATTGGCACAATTCTTTAGAGCTCCAGTTAGTCCAACTCACCGCGCCTTGGATGATGCTAGAGCAACAACATCTGTGTTGCACGGCCTAATTGAACGCGTTGGAAATTTGGGTGTGCATGATCTTGAAGGATTGCAAACCTACAATGGCCCAGCAACCGAGAAGCGAAGGCGTAAACGATATTTAGCGGACGGACTTCCCGAGTTACCAGGTGTCTACATTTTTTACGATGGTAACAACCGACCACTTTATGTTGGAACTTCAACCAACATTAGAAAACGCGTCATGTCATATTTCACTGCCGCGGAAACGCGCAGTCGTATGACCGCAATGATTGAACTCGCGCAAAGAGTGGATGCTCACGTATGTAGCACGAAACTTGAAGCGGCCATCCGCGAACTGCGCATGATTAACGAGTTGCGTCCAACATATAACTTTCGCTCCAGGAATCCTGAGAAAACTACCTGGTTAACCATGACTAATGAAAAGTTTCCAAGACTTTCGCTCTCCCGCCAGTCTCACTTACCAGATTCAGAACGCATTGCAGTTGGCCCGTTTCCAAATGGAAGTAGTGCTGAACTCGCAATGCATGCAATGCACCAAGCTACAGATTTACGTCAGTGCAAAGAGCGCATTACAAGTAAGTCTTCAATCTCGCCTTGCGTTTTATTTGAAATGAAGCGTTGCATTGCGCCGTGTTTAACGGGTGCAGAAACCGTTGGTTATGAAGACATTGTTTTAGAAGCGAGTTCAATTCTCAATGGAAACTCCTCAGCGGTTTCTCGCAAGCTGATGGAAAAGATTGTGACTTTAGTAACGGAAGAGAAATTCGAAGACGCTGCCTTAGTTCGGGATCGCATGCATGCTTTGGAAGACGGCGTACATAGATCCAGCAGGCTGCGCGAGATTACCGCAATCCCACTTGTCATTGCGGCTCAGGCAAATGCGCTTGGCGGCTGGGAAATCCACGCAATCTCACACGGTCGATTTGCCGGCGCCATTGTTGCTCCCCCAGGTCAAGACCCAAAGCCTTATCTACTCAAGCTCAAGGGTTCTCTTGCATCAGACGTTGGTTTACCAACGCTTGTGTCCGAAGTCGAATTAGTCCTTAAGTGGCTGGGTGATGGTGTTACTCGATTAGTTGAAATCACTGATGGCCATACTTGGGCGCATCCAATAGCCGCCAGAGTTAGGGCAAATGAACTAGTTGGCAGCTAGTGCGTAGCGCTGACTAACCGAAACCCAAACATCTAACAACGATTTAGCAGCACCGGTATCCAGTGAGCTATAGGCAACCGAAAGCGCTCGAGATATTCGAGCAACCGTTGGGTCTTCGACGGCACCAAAACGCTTCGCACCTTTTGCCGCGTCATAAGCAACCATGGTTGCCGCTGCATTAAGCGCAACTACATCTCGAATCGCCGCGAAGTTGCCATCTGATCGTCCTGCCAGAATCTCACGTACAACTTGGGCGTTGAATTGCGCATCGCCACCTCTTAGTTGCTCAAGCGTTGCTGGTTGCAAACCAAGTTCACTTGGCGTCAACAAAGATTCACGCAAACTACCTGAAGTAACGTCCCAGATTTGCGTTGGTGCTGATGTCGAAAGTTCATCCAAACCGTCTGTGCTGCGCACGATGATTGATTTAAATCCGCGGTCAAGTTGTACTTGCGCAAGAACTGGCGCAAGGCGAATGTCTGCGCAACCTAAAAGTGCTGCCTCAGGCTGCCCTGGATTCGAAAGTGGACCAAGCACATTAAATACGGTTGGCACACCAAGTTCTTTGCGAACATTTCCGGCGTACTTCATTGCTGGATGATGTAATGGTGCAAAACAAAAAGCAATACCTGCTTCAGCAACACATGAAGATAACAAACTTGTTGGCATGTTGATTGCTACGCCGAGTGCCTCAAGCACATCTGCGGTACCAGCTTTAGATGAGATCGCGCGGTTCCCGTGCTTAAGAACTGGAAACCCAGCCCCAGCAACAGTTAATGCAGCCATGGTCGAGATGTTTACGGTGTGAGCGCCATCGCCACCTGTGCCAACCACGTCAACAGCAATTCGATCTAAGTTAACTTCAATCGCATTTGCCAGCATTGCTTTAACCATGCCGCTAACTTCTTGCGGAGTCTCACCTTTTACTCGAAGACCAATTACTAGACCGGCTAGTTGAGAATCAGTGGCGGTGCCGGACATCATTTCATTCATGGCCCAGAAGGCTTGATCAAATGACAAGTCGCTTCCAGAAACTAATGTCCCTAAAACTTGTTTCCAGCTATCTTCGGTCATGATCGAAGATTTTCCCTACTGGGAAATTGAGTTTCGTGACTTGAGTAACTCTAAACAGGCATTCACAACAGCTCGTGGATCAATTGGATGAGCTACAACTGCATCGGCGCGTGACCAAGTTGCCAACCAACGGTCATCTACCCGACCCACTAGTACTAAAACTGGTGGGCAATTGAAAATCTCGTCCTTAAGCTGACGGCAAAGTCCCATGCCACCGGATGGCGTTGCTTCCCCATCCAAAATCAGTAAGTCAAACGGCCTGGAGTCTACAGCGGCAATTACGGCAGGTTGGGTTGCGCACTCGAGGATCTCAACATCCCCAAAATCAACGGATGGACGCCGCCCCAGGCTGATTTTGATGCTGGCACGAACGGCAGAGTCATCGCTATAAACAAGCACTTTGAGAGTGGGGGCACTGTTAGACACCCCAAAAGAGTATCCGAACACCGAGTCGAATTGGTAACTGGGATTGTCCATTTGGGGCAGTGAAATGCAATAGGTCACATCGAGCCAGTTTTAGCCATCCTGCGGGGATTTTCCTCTAGGCAGTAGGTAAACTCAAGGGGTGAGTACAGCTACCCCCATCAGAGTCCCAAGCCAGGCCGAACGCCCAAATATGGTGTCAATCGGCACAATTGTTTGGCTATCAAGTGAGTTGATGTTCTTCGCAGCCCTATTTGCGATGTACTTCACGCTTCGTTCCGTAAATCCAGAATTATGGGCAGAGGAAGTCGAGCTACTCAATCTGCCATTTGCCTCGTTTAACACCACAGTCTTGGTGCTTTCATCCGTTACCTGTCAGCTTGGAGTCTTTGCGGCTGAGCGCGGTGACGTAAAGGGATTACGTAAGTGGTTTGTAATTACTTTCTTGATGGGCTTTTACTTCGTTGCCGGTCAGGTTTATGAATATGCAATTTTGGTACATGAAGGACTTACTCTTTCTGCAAATGCCTACGGATCAGCTTTCTACCTAACAACCGGCTTCCACGGATTACACGTGACCGGTGGACTCATTGCATTCCTATTTGTATTGGCTCGCACTTATGCAACTAAGCACTATTCACATAAGCAAGCAACAACGGCAATCGTGGTTTCTTACTACTGGCACTTCGTCGACGTAGTTTGGATTGCCCTGTTCGCAACTATCTACTTAATTCAATAACGATCGTTTATAAGTTTTCATTTCAGAAAATAGAGAAGGAATCCAGTGGCACTCAGTAAAAGACATCCTGCAGCACTCTTTGCAGTTCTAGCCGTGGCTCTTGGTACCACTGGTGCTGCTTATGCTGCAGTAAGTGCTCAAACTGCCCCAAAGGTAGTAGCTAAGACTGAGACTCAGGTCGAGCAAGGTAAGCAGTTATTCCTTGAAGGGTGCTCGTCTTGTCACGGTTTGGCTGCCCAAGGTGCATCTGATGGTCCATCTCTTATCGGTGTTGGCGCAGCTTCCGTAGATTTCCAGGTTGGCACTGGCCGAATGCCACTTGCTGCTCCTGGCGTTCAGGCAATGCCGAAAATGCCTTCTTATAACGAAGAAGAAACTGCTGCGCTAGCTGCCTACATTGCAACTTTGGGTGCAGGCCCAGGAATTCCAACTGCAGAGATGCTTGATACCACGAACGCAGAATTAGCACTTGGTGGCGAACTATTTCGCACTAACTGTGCCCAGTGCCACGGCGCGTCTGCTGTCGGTGGTGCACTTTCTGAAGGACGTAAAGCTCCTTCTTTGATGGACTCCAATGCCAAGCACCTTTATGAAGCCATGGTGTCCGGACCACAGTCAATGCCAGTGTTTGCAGATAGCACACTGAGTGTTGAAGACAAGCAAAACATCATTGCTTACGTAGCAGAACTACAGGCCAATAAAAGTCCAGGTGGATTCAGTCTTGGACGACTAGGTCCCGTAACCGAAGGCTTGTTCATATTTGTTGTGGGGCTTGGCGTACTTATCGTTGCCGCAGTTTGGATCGGAGCGAAAGCAAAATAATGAATGAATTAGAGCATCCAACGGGTGACCCTTACGGCGCCAAAGATGGCAAAGACTTAGTTAGCGGTATCACCGTTTTCCCTATGGAGCCGCACGTACCTCGTAAGGCTGACATTGATCCAAAGGCTGCAATTCGCGCCGAGCGCCAAGTTGCAACCATGTTTGGTTT
>JALRCB010000079.1 GCA_023257525.1 Candidatus Nanopelagicales bacterium | reverse complement strand
GAAAATCGCATCACCTTGTGGCGCAATTGCAATTCCAGATCTAACAATTTTTGGCGTATTGCGTCCCACGCCGTGACTTCTTCGCCCACCAATTTGTTGTCCCATGAACTCAATCGAGCCATCCTGCCAACCAGTCATTCCGACGATTGTGCTGATCAGTGTGGTTTTTCCATGACCATTTAGTCCGACTAAACCAATACGCTCACCAGGTTCAATAGAAAAATTCAAACCATGGATTACTCGCATTGTGCCGTAACCAGATGAGACTTCTTTCATTTCTAAAAGGCTCATCGTTAGGCTCCTGCCAAAGTTTCTACCGGGACATCGAAGTATGCCGCGCGAACTGCCGGTAACTTGAAAACTGAATCTGGTGGTCCTTCGGCAATGATTTCGCCAACATCGAGCACCATCACGCGCGATGCAACCATGGCAAGAAGTTCTAGGCGATGCTCAATTAGGAGTACCGAGATTCCATATTCTTGCGAGAGCTTTCTTACAATCAAATCAATTTCATCGATTTCAGATCCGGTTAATCCAGATGCCGGCTCATCTAATAAAACTATTTTCGGTTCCCTGGCTAGCAAACAGGCAAGCATTAACTTACGTCGTTCGAGGGTTTCTAATCCACCAGTTGGCGCATCCATGTGGGCATTTAAGTGCACAAATTCAGCAACCCATTCCATTCGCAATCGACTTGGCTTTGGATCGAAAGCTTTTCGAGCAGCTTTTAAAGTTTCGCCCACAGTAAGTGTGGCTGGAACTACTGGACGCTGGAAGGTTCTTACTAAACCTAACTTCACACGTTCGTGCATCGGCAGTGAAGTTATATCAACGCCGTTTAATGCAACTTTTCCCTGGTGATTCAAATTTCGACCAGAGAGAACTTCAAAAAGGCTGGTCTTGCCGGCCCCATTGGGACCGGCAAGACCAACTACTTCTGCTTGACCAACACTTAAGTTCACGTCACTAAGGATCTGACGACCACCTAGTTCAAGTGCAATGTTGGAACAAGCTAGTACTTGCATTTGATTACTGCATCCAAGCTGGCTTAACGAATGCTGCTTCAGCATCGCCGTCAGGAGCAATTGTCGTGTGACGACCGCCCTGAACTTGGTAGAAGTAATGTGTAACACCCTTTGCAGGATCGGTTTCTACAGTTGGGTAGATAGGCACTGCCTGCTTGGAGAAGTCCAAGTGGCCAGTTACACCATCGTATGGATTTGCCTTGATGTACTCGTTAACTGCAGCAAAGTCTGCTGGGTCAACATTCTTCCAAGCATTTGCCAATACGTTAACTGTGTCGTAGCACCATCCGGTGTAGACCATACCCATAGATACGTCGTCTACGCCGAACTTAGCTTGGTACGCAGCGCGGAATGCTTTGTCCTGATCGGAAGTATTTCCAACACCAATCACAGTTCCCCATACGAAACCTTCAGCTGCGGCTCCTGCGATCTGCAAGAACTCTGGCTGTGACGGTCCGTACTGTAGGTAGACAAGTGAATCTGCTACTGGATCTCCAGCAAACTGCTGTGAGAAGGATGCAAGTTCTGCACCAATCCAGTGATCAACCATGATTGCGCCGGCAGGGTTTGCCTGCAACTTAGCAATTACTGGACCCCAGTCTTTTGTGCCTGCTGTGATGTCAATGATCTGACCAAGTTCCCACTTGCCACCTGAAGCAGCAATTGCCGCTTCAGTAGCGTCAGCGATGTTCTTGTTGTAAGCAGTGTCGCCACGAATAATGTCGATCTTGTTGTTACTTGGTGTCCAAGATCCGCTATCAGAAAGCTGGGTAAGGAAAGTTACAAAACCGGAGCCGTAGTATGTTTCGGCAGGATCGGTGAAGTAGTTTCCGTACTTCGCTGTATCTGCAGTTGCTAACTTCTGAGCATCAATATTGGTGTCGCCACTCATGTACGGTGCGCCGTATGCCGCTGCAGCATCAAGTGCTGGTGGCGGAATAATGACGAACGCAGACTGAATTGCAGAAACCTTTTCAGCTGCTAGCTTTTGGAAAGCAGCTGTGATGCCTTCTGGAGTAAGGATGTCGATGTCGGTAACACTTAATTCAAGTGGACGACCATTAACACCACCAGCATTGTTGATTTCTTCGATTGCGAGTTCCGTTCCGTTCCAGCAATCTTTGTGATCCGCAATACCTGCCGGACCGGACTGTGCAAATGGTGCACCGATAACAATCGGTTCACCTGTTGGTGCAGCGGCTGTTGCAGCACCAGTTGCTGAGGCATCCCCAGAACCGCCACTACAAGCAGCAAGTAATGCTGCCGCGGCTGCCAAACTGGCAACCCTTATTGATGTCTTGGATCGAATCACTTTCGTCCTCCACGCATGACAGGGAGCGCGGGACCGCGCTCGATTGGGTCAATAGTGCTCTTAATGCCGCCATTGAGTTATCCGTCAAATGGCGGATATTTATTGCACAATATCGAGATTTGGCCAAAAATCCTGCAAATTAAAGGTTTTCTTAAAGACTCCAAATGGTCATTTCAGGCAACAATTTGATTACAGCCAATGATTTGGTTCCGAATAATAGGTACGGGAACTCTTTAATTCTGCCACTATTTCGGTATGTCGAGCCCTTCGCTTACTCAGGCCATGGACGTCGTTGGTCGTGTAGCAGCAGTTGCATCGGAGCAGGCTCCGCAAGCAGCTAGGGCAAGTGCAGTTTTTGAAGAACTACGCAAACTCATTCCATTTGATGCCGCGGAAATAAACACCTTGCATCCAATTACTGGAGAAGTTACTCCGCTGGCAAGCGTTGGTTATGACTCAGACGTTCTTGGCCATTTACATAGTCAAAGGTTCACTGAACTAATGAAGGCGCTTGCCCTTCCAATCACCGGAAGACCAGTTCGAATGAAGGATCTACCAGGTGATCCATTTGATAACTGGGCAGTAGGAGACGTACTAGTTCCTGCTGGATATAGCGAAGGCTTAACTATGTGCCTTCGAACCACAGATGGTCGAGTCACTGGAGTTATAAATCTCTCAACAACATCTCCAGAGCATCCTTCAGATATAGCTCGCGATGCAATCAGCAGTCTTTGTAGCGTGTTAGCCAACATGGCCGATCAAACTCAATCAGGAAAATGGCTTTCTATGTTGATTGGTTCTGGACAATCCGCCGTTGGTATCAGCGCTGATGGCAATCCAATCGCCCTACCTGGATTGCCCGACCATGACTTGTTTAAACCGGGTAGCGATTTGATTTCCTATGCTCATCAAAATGCCAGCATGAATTCTTGGAGCTCGTTCATTTGGCCGCAAAACTTAGACGATGACATGTTTAGAATTCGAGTCATGCCATGTCGTGGTGAAAATCAGCCAATGTCCGCAGTCATCTCGCTGGATGTCGCAGATGTTGGTCCACTTACACACCGTGAACTCGAAGTCTTAACTCTGGCGGCAAATGGTTTATCTAACTTGGAAATTGGCGCCGCATTGCAAATCAGTTCGCGAACCGTCGGATCTCACATTGAACACATTCTCGATAAGTTAGGTGCGCCAAATCGCGCTGCAGCAGCTGCCAGAGCAATCACTGAGGGATTGATTCTTGGCCAAGTAAAGAGATTCGACTAAGTAATCACAAAGCGTGGGTCGCTACTACTTGAGATATGCGATCAGCTTGAGCGGCCGAAAGTTTCTGATCTGGCAAATTCTCAAAGGCGTGTCCATAAGGATCATTCATGCCAGTTTTGATACCAGACATCTCCTCGAGAACTGCAAGCCCACAATAAGGTACATAAACCGGCGAGTATCCACCTTCATGCGTCATCATGACTCGACCGGAGCAAACTTCATCTGCAAGTTTAAGTATCTTCTTGGTTAGCTCGCTATAGCCTGCAGCAGTTAACAGCATCTGGGCAAGTGGATCAAATGCACTCGAATCAAAACCAGAAGTGATCACGATTACATCAGGATTAAACCGACGAATCGCTGGCAAAACTACTCTGTCAAATGCCGAGCTGTAGGCACCGATTCCAGAGCCAGCAGGTAACGGAATATTGATTACTGAACCGGCAGCCAATCCGTCGCCAATCTCATCAACTAATCCGCTGTTTGCTGGATACAAATTGTCCTGATGGATCGAAATGCACAAGACATCAGGATCTGAGAAGTAAATATCCTGCGTTCCATTTCCGTGATGTACATCCCAATCCACAATTGCAACTCGTTGTACGCCCATAGTTGCGCGAACATTCTCAATTGCAATCGCTGCGTTTGCAAATATGCAGTAACCCATTCCCGTTGACGCAATTGCATGATGTCCAGGTGGGCGCACTAACGCATAGGCATTGTTAACTTCGCCAGAAACTACAGCCCGCAGCGCAGCTATTGCTCCACCTGCGGCAAGAGCTGCAATTTCGAATCCGCCCAATCCAAATGGCGAATCGCCATCTCCGGCGTCACCACCTTTTGGATTTAGACTTTCTCGCTTGATTCGATCCAAATGCTCTTGGGTATGAACCCGCAGCAAGTCTTCTTCTGTGGCTGGAATCACAGGAATGCGCACCAAGTTTTTGGCCAGGCCTGAGACTTCAACTAAGGAGGCGAATCGAACTTTAGTTTCTGGACTTTCAAAGTGTTGATACGGCTGGACTATGGAACTTGAAGGAATTTGTCCAGTGTTTGAGCCGGTGCTGTGCCAGCCATAAAGCTCTTCCCAAACAAATCCAGTCGCCATGTCTTTGACTTTACAACTTGCGCCAGAG